>JAFXSU010000087.1 GCA_017525435.1 Victivallales bacterium | reverse complement strand
TACGCAGTCTTCGAGCTTCTCAAGCGGAATACCGCGGCCATAGTCACGGACCGTGACCGTGCCATCTTCGGATAATGTTGTGACAACTCGGCGACCGGCCCCCATCATATACTCGTCGATGGAATTGTCCACAACCTCTTTGAACAGCACATAGATACCATCGTCATTGTGTTCGCCATTGCCCAAGGCGCCAATGTACATGCCAGGGCGTTGGCGCATGTGCGGACGGCTATCCAGCGTCCGAATGGCATGCTGATCATAATCTCCTGCCGCAGAATTGACTGCGGCAGCCGAATCAAAATTCATCTCAGGGGTCGCTTGAGCCATCGAACAATTGAATTGGTCTAGTCGCCCCTAGAAAGGGGCGGCTAGATACAGTACAGTGGAAACAACTACTTACTTCTTGCGGGAACCACGCCCACCAGAGGATGAGGAGGACTTGCGCGAGGAAGGTGCCGATGAGGAGGACGAAGCCGGCTTGCGACGGGAACCGCCGCCACCGCCACCGCCAATGCTTCCCATTGCCATGCCACCACGCTGACGCTTGGGCTTCACCTCCTCGTCAAAGAAGCCGTCGTCATCCAGCTCCTCACCGAAATCCGGCTCCATATCATCCTCGTATTCGCTATCTTCGTCATTGTCCGGTTCGTATTCATCCCCGTACTCATCGGTCAATTCCTCATCATCAAGATCACCTTGTTCATAAGGGTCTTTCGGAGAGGTGGAAGTAATGAGCTGACCACATTCGGGACAAAAACCGTCCTCTTTCTCGACATCGGAAATATTCACCTTGCATTCGCAATGCGGACATTTGATGGTTTCACCAGCCATTTTTTCTCCTTAGTTTGTCATTGGAACAATTATCAGACACATTTAATCGGCTCCATTTGCCTCCCCACGAGAGGCGAATCAATGGTAACTGCCGCGTAATTTACACCAAAAGTGGAAAAAATCTTTCAAAATCCGCAAAAATTTTCCTAAACGGTTTCGTATTGTTCGGCATTTTTAGCCTTATCCTTGTTAGCCTTGAGCGACAACAGGAATTCGGCGTTGTTGGAGGTTTTGCGGAGATTGGCCACCAGACGCTCCATCGCATTCACGGGATCATTCAAGGTCGCCAGCCCACCGCGCAAATACCACATGTAATCCAATTCCTCGGGATCCACAATCAGTTCCTCGCGGCGAGTGCCCGAACGGGTGATGTCGATGGCGGGGAAGACACGCCGATCTGCCAGGAGCCGGTCGAGATTGAGCTCCATGTTGCCTGTCCCCTTGAATTCCTCAAAGATCAGTTCGTCCATTCGGCTCCCCGTGTCAATCAGTGCAGTGGCCAGAATGGTCAGTGAACCACCGCCTTGGATATTTCGGGCGGCACCGAAGAAACGCTTGGGCTTGTGGAGTGCATTGGCGTCCAGACCGCCAGAGAGGATGCGCCCAGAACGTGGTGCAAGAGTGTTGTAGGCACGCGCCAGCCGGGTGATGGAATCCAGCAGAATGACCACGTGCTTGCCGTTCTCCACGAGACGCTTGGCGCGTTCTGAAATGAGTTCCGCCAACGCCACGTGATGTTCGGGCGGTTCATCAAAAGTGGATGCAACAATTTCTGCATCAACCAGATTCTTCATGTCAGTGACTTCTTCGGGACGTTCATCGACAAGCAGAATGATCAAGGTGATGTCGTCATTGTTCGCCAACACCGAGTTGGCGATTTTCTGAAGCATGATGGTCTTGCCGGTACGTGGGGGAGCAACGATGAGTCCGCGCTGGCCACGACCGATTGGCGTAATCAAATCCACCACGCGCATTGCAATCTCCTCTCTGTTCCGTTCCAACATGATACGCTGAGTCGGATAGAACGGCGTAAGCGTCTCGAAGGCCCGCAGACCATGGCGATCGGCCGGGGCAATGCCATTGACGGCATAAACCTTCAGCATCGCGCTCATCGTCTCCTTCTCGCGGGGGCGCTTGACACTGCCGAAGACCAAGTCGCCTGGGCGCAAACCATAGCGCTTGATGTACAGCGGAGTCACATAAACATCGTCCGGCGAAGCCAGATAATTCAGTTCGGGGCAACGCAGATAGCCATATCCGTCGTTGCCAAACTCAATGACTCCGGAGGCAAAGGAGACCTCGGTAAGATTGTTGCGTTTCTCGTTGGCCTCGATAATCATAGAAACCAACCCCGCCTGGTCGTTGGTGGCGAGTTTTCCAACGTCAACCGAAAGTTCATTGGCGACTTTGGCCAGTACCGTCAAATCCACTGACATCAGGTGAAGGCGATTCAGACGCGGGCGGGTTAGATCGCGGACCTCCTCCGTCTCGACATATGCGGCCTCCAGTTCGCCCTCGTCCTCAAAGTCAACCAGTAAATCATCGATAAGTGCCTGATCATCTCGCACATAATGCGAATTGGCATTCTTCCGACCGCCCTTGCCCGGCTTGTCTCCGCCTTTTGCGCCACGCACGCCCTTTCCGCTTCGGGCGGTTGGCGGGGGAGGAATCTCGCCGCCAGAGGAATACTGCTTGCCGCCCGCCTTAACGCCAGAACGCTCCTTTTCGAGCTGGGCCTTCGGAGGTGGCAGATTGACTGGCTGGGATATTCCGGAACGAGGTTTGGAAAGGCTCACAAGGCCGCTGCCAAGGTTGGGCAACAACGAGCTGAACAGCGGCTCTTGTGACGCCTCGTCTTCCTTCGAGCCGTCCGGTACCTCCGGCAATGGAATCGAATTCTTTTCATCAACGGTTTGCACCACCGTAGATGAATCCTGAATTTCCTCTGTCTGAGGAACTTCTGTCTTATCTGTTTTGGAACTCATGGTAATCTTATTGGTTTGTCAAAAAGAAAATGTCTTTAGCTATAATATTTATAACTATTTTGTCACAAGTATGTTATATATAATATCACACTGCCGTTGAAGAATTTCCAGCGAAGCGATTGTCAGAATTCCGAAATCCGCGCGGTTCAGCTTTTCGTCCCGTGAAAGTTGGCTTGCAATGCGTCGATTGATTTCATCATCATCCCATCCGCGCCCCCGAAGTCGTTCGCGTTGTTGCGTTTCTGTGCACCATGTAGCAACGACTTTTGTCTGGGGCAACTCCCAGCCAATCTCATACCAGAGCGGAACTGCGGCAAAGAGAGGAAGCGGAGCCACCATTGCCTCTTCTTCCATCATCTGCTGTTGAATCAACGGATGGATCAGGGCATTAAGCCAAGCCAACTCCTCGGGTTTACGGAAGACTTGGGCAGCCAGCGCCCGGCGATTCAAAGTGCCATCCTCTTGAACCACTTCCTCGCCAAAGTGTTCACGGATTGGTTGCCAGGCAGGTGCACCTGGCGCATAGAGCGCATGGGCGACCTCATCGGTGTCCAGGCAATGCGCTCCCAGCTTGGCGAAGGCATCCAACACGGTGCTTTTTCCCGTGCCGATACCTCCGGTTATGACAATTAATGGCATGACGACAAGAATGTTGCACACACCTCATCCGCCAGGCGGCTGAGGAGGTCAGGACGATAGGCGTCAATGTTCAAGAAGCAAGTGCCTGGATGCTGATGGCGAAACCAGGTCAATTGCCGACGGGCATATTGAATGGTGCGGTTGGCCAGCACTTCCGTCAGCTCGGATTCCGTGGCAGGACCCTGCCCCGCCAGGTATCCGGCGATGTCACGATACCCCAGAGCCTGCCAGGCGGTCGGCGCATTGGCAAGTCCGTTCTTTAGTGCCTCCCGGCACTCGTCAATCCAGCCGGCGGCGATCATTGCGGAGGTGCGACGGCGTATCCTGTTCTTCAAGGCATCGAAATTCGGCAGCAGACAAAACTGCTGGAAACCTGTCAACGGGGCCTCCGAACGGCTTTTCAACTGCCATGGTGGCTCGCCAGTCAACCGAAAAACCTCGACTGCCCGCGCCAGGTGACGTGGATTGCGCTTCAGGTCGTCTGGAACCTCTCCGACCGCTGACAGTTCGTCCAGAAGTCTGGCACAGCCAGTTTCGGTCGCACAAATCTCCCGCAGCTGGGCGGCCAGCGCGGCATCGCTGGGCAGCAATTGGAAATCATAGCAGAGCGCCCGGGCATACAGCCCTGTGCCGCCCACGACCATTGGCAGTCGATGACGGGCGGTGATTTCGGCAATCAGATGTCTTGCCGCCGGCACAAAGAGATTCACATTCCATGGCTGCGCCAGTTCCAAGCATGACACCAGATGGTGCGGAACTCTGGCACGCTCCTCCTCGCTCGGTTGCGCAGTGCCAATCGGCAAACCACGATAGACCTGCATGGAATCGCAGGAAATCAGCTCGCCGGAGAGGCGTCCGGCCAATTCCATCGCCAGGGCACTCTTGCCAGAACACGTCGGTCCCAGCAGAACCAAAACCGGTGCGGGACTCATCGCACCCCCTCACTCCGCGGGCTTCTCGCCATCTCGCTCGAAGAAAACGGCATGGACAATCAGGAAAATCACGGAACAGGTAATGGCGCTGTCTGCGATGTTGAAGGCAGGCCACCATCGGAAAGCCAGGAAATCCACCACGCCCTCAGGAAAGAACGCCCGGTCAATCAGATTTCCGACAATGCCCCCCAGCAATACGCCGTAAGTCATTGCCAGCACAGGCTTTCCATCCGAAAGCCGCCGAAAAAAAAGCATCAACAGCACTGCGGCGACCAGCGAAACCACCGCCAGCAGCCAGGTATGTCGAGCAAAAATCCCCCAGGCGGCTCCAAGATTGCGCCAGTGGACCAGGCTGAAGAAACCCGGAATGACCACCAGCTCATTCTCACCGGGTATCGGCCAGATGGTGTAAACCATGAATTTCGTCAGCTGATCCAACGCCAGCACCGCCAATGCGGCCACCCCTGGCCATCCCAAAAAGGAACTTCTGGAAAGTCCGTTACCCATGAAGATGTGAGGTGCCATTGGCCTCGCGTGCGCTCTTGCACGTGATGCAGTAACGTGCATACGGGCGGAACTCTAGCCGCTCGATGCCAATTCTCTTCCCGCAGTCTCGGCAGATGCCATAAGTCCCCAAACGGATATTCTCCAGCGCCTCGTCGATGAGTCGCAACGACTCACTGCTGGTAGCCATCATCGACAAATCCACGGAATGGATGAAATCCTCGCTGCCGGTTTCCTCGATGTTCTCGCGCTGTCCGCGGTTCGCAAGGTTATCGCGCGAACTCTTCAACGAATCCTCAATGCGCTGACGTTCAGCAAGAAGACGCTGGCGGAACTGCTCCAGTTCCTCCGGGGAAAAGACGGCCGGCGGCACGACTTTTTTGCGACTTGACATGGTGAAATGATTCAGAGGGGTAGGAAGAAGGCGTT
>JAFXSU010000086.1 GCA_017525435.1 Victivallales bacterium | reverse complement strand
TAGAGGTTAGTGGTCAGAGGTCCGAGGTCAGAGGTCCGAGGTCAGAGGTCCTAAGAGCCTGAAATCAGAGAACCGAGATCTGAGAACCTCAAGCAAGGTCCGAGGAAAAAAGTCCCGTTTGTCCTGTTTGTCTCGTCTGTCCCGTTATGGTCTCACGTAGATTTCACGCTCGGTGGAGCCGCGCAGAAGTGTCTGGTTGTCGTGAGAGGGATGTATTTCAGCTCGGAGCTGAACGAAGCCGGGGTTGTCTGGAATGAAGGCCGCGCGGACTTGAATGGCGCGGGGGACTTCGTTGCTGCGGGCGGCGGGCAGGTCGATGGTGGTGTCCAGAACCAGAAGGTCATTGGCCCAAATGCAAACATGGACATCTTTGGCGTCAGAGGCCCCGACATTTCGGAAGCCCGCCAGCACGACCGCCTCGTTGCCGGCATGGAGGTCGAGAGACTCCAACTGGAGATCTTCTGGATAGACATCCAGGACGGGCAGCAGGAAATATCTTCGGCAGAGGTTATCTGCGAATTCCGTGAGGCCTTCGGTCGGCGGTGTTCCGTGGAAGAAGCCCACGCCGGGCATCTCCGGGGCATGCATGCGCACATATCGGAGCTGGTCCTCCAATTCGTAGGGCGTCACATTGAATTTGTCTTCATGGCCAACCAATGCGAGAGTCATCACGGTGTTCATCAGCACATCTTGACGGCGTGCCATTTCAATGCGCTGGTCAAAATAGACCATCCGCAGGAAGGCACGGAACTCGACGACCTGGTAGTTGCAATAGGCCTCGCACATCAGGAGGTTGATTCCTTCGTCCGTGCGATAGACATTGCGGGCGATGTTGCAGTAGGGTTCGCGAAGGGAGCCGCACATCCAGACAGCGGTGAAGGCAGTAGGGTTCTTGTGGAGGAACTGCTTGAGGCCGGCAAACCATTGAGAAGTAAGAATTTCCTGGTCGTCATAGCCGCCCATTTCGTCGATCATAATTCCAGCGGCGTCATTTTGGAGGTCATCAAGTCCTTGCGCCAGTTCGGTTGCATACTCCTCGGCGGTGGCTTCTTTGTTGAGCCCCTTCCAGAGGCACGGGAGCGCGCCGCGCTTGCGCCAGTAGGCGATGTCTTCGCGATTCGCCAGCACGATGTTGGGATAACGAAGATTGCGGCATGAGCCATTGTGGCCCCCAAACCATGGGAAAAAGAGCGGTCGGCTGATGACGGGTGCGATGGCGGTGGCGTTCACCACCTCCCCATCTGGAGAGGCGACTGCCACGGCAAGGAGTGTCTCGCCGTTGTCTTGCGGAATCCAGGGAATGACCGCCTCGGCTGTCTCTTTCGCTGGTACTGTGACCTCGGTGGTCCCCAGCACCGTGCCGTCCGCCAAAGCAACGGAGACGATGGCGGGAAGCGATGACTCCGAAGAGTTGTGGACGGTCACGCCAATTTCGGCGCTGGCTCCCTGAACTGGAAGCATCGGGCGGAAGTTCACATCGTTGGCTGTGACATTGGCGGTGTTCAGGGAAAGGTTGGTTGCCAAAAGCATCGGGGAGAGCAAGAGTACAAGGAGCAGTTCAAGGTGTTTCATACGGAAATGAACAACACTTGTCTTAACTAACAAACAAGCCGCAGAAGAGTCAAACTCTCCTACGGCTTGGACAACACATAGTTGGTCAGACGACGCAATTACTTCTTGTAGGGGACGAAGTCGCGATACTTGAGACCGGCCGCCTTGTTGATGGTGTTGGTATGTCCATCCACCATGACCATGTTGGCATTGCCGTCATGGTGGAAGCCTGTCGTCTCATCATCAGCGGGGTTAAACGTGCCACTATCATCGAGGGAGGTTCGATATAGTTCATAGTCAGAGGAGGCCTTGGTGCCAAGATTGGTGCCACCGGCAACTTCATAGATTTTCTTGAAGCTCAGCGGCGCTCCCCAGTTACTATGCTGAACTGCAGAATCCATGGCGATGAAGCAACTTGATGCGAAATCGACTCGCGTAAGCTTCATTCCCTTGAAGCCGCCCTCGGGGATGGTGATGCCGTCGTAGTTCCAAGGCGATGCCACCTCATCCTTTGGCTGAGTGATAAGAGGATTGCTGATATAGGAAGATGCGACTGAGGCATAGAAATTATCATTCAGGCCATCAGAGAAATCACTTGTCTTGCAATTCAAAGGACTGTTAAAAAGGGCAGGTTTAGACGGGAAGAAAGGCAACCCAAGATAGGAATGAAGAGCGCCGGACCAGCCCGCAGTGCGAGCCGTGCCATTTTCGTCTTTCATATTCATCTTGATGGTCGGGAAGTATTCCTTATTGTCGTTGACATACATGTTGGCGGCCAAGCCAATCTGCTTGAGGTTGTTCACACAAGAGACGGACTGTGCCTTGGAGCGCGCCTTGCTGACGGCGGGCATCAGCATGCCGGCCAAGATGGCGATGATGGCAATGACAGTCAGAAGCTCAATTAAGGTAAAAACGTTTTTACGCATGGTTTTCTCCAGAATGGTTGGAAGTATTGTGAAAGAAGACTCTTCAACTATAATTTTAGGCTTTTTTGCATGGAAAATCAAAGGATTGCAAAAAAATAAAGGATTTTCCTGTAAAATTTTTCTGGCCTAAAACCGAATTGTCAAGTTTTGTCCACTTTTGTCAGGTTAGCAACTAGATTGTCAGATTGACAACTAGAATTGGTGAAGGAATCGGATGTCGTTTTCGTAGAGGAGTCGGAGGTCGTTGATGCCGTATTGAATCATGGCGATTCGCTCGACGCCCATGCCGAAGGCGTATCCGGAAAGTTGTTCGGGATCCCATCCGACATTGCGCAGGACCTGCGGATTGACCATTCCGGCGCCGGAGATTTCAATCCAGCCAGTTCCCTTGCAGACCTTGCAGCCCTTGCCGCCACATGCCATGCAGGATGCGTCCCATTCCACGCTTGGTTCGGTGAAAGGGAAGAAGTGCGGGCGGAAGCGAATCTTGACATTGGAGCCGAACATCTCCTTGGCGTAGTATGAGAGAGTGCCCTTGAGGTCGGCGAGAGAGACCTTCTTGTCCACATAGAGTCCTTCGATCTGGTGGAAGCTCATGCCGTGCGTGGCGTCCGGCGTATCGCGGCGATAGCAACGCCCAGGGCAGACGATGCGGACGGGAGCGGGGTGTGCCTCCATGGAACGGATTTGGACGGGCGAGGTCTGGGTGCGAAGGATCATCGTGTCCTTAGCGAGATAGTCGTGGTGCTCCAAGTCGAAGTAGAAGGTGTCGGTGACCGCACGGGACGGGTGGTCCTGGGGGGCATTCAAGGCATCGAAGTTGTGCCAGACATCCTCCAGGTCAGGACCGTCGGCGACGACGAAGCCCATCCGTCGGAAGATGGCGACGGCTTGCTCCATGACTTGCGTGATGGGGTGCTGGTGGCCGAGGGCGCGGTGTCGTGCAGGGAGGGTGACGTCGATGGCCTGGGCGACGCCCGCCTGGTCGGCGAGGTTCGCAGTGGCTTCCTGAAAAGCCGCCTCCATCTGCTTTTTGACCAGGTTGAGGGTTTTGCCGACGGCGGGCTTGTCGGCTGGTGGGACAGTGCCCATCTGTCCCATCAATGCGGTCATTACGCCTTTTCGGCTGAGGTATTTGATGCGTAACTCTTCGATGGCGGAGGACGCTTTTGCCTGAGCCAGGGCGTCTTTTGCCTCGGCGAGAGTCGCGAGCAGTTTTTCTTCGAGTTCGGTCATGGTTGAAAACGGTTGGGAATGGAATTGGGTACAGTACCTATAATATAAAGGGGATTTGAACGCCCGGGGCTTTCGCCACACGCATAGGATGCATCCGTGGCTCAGTTGTCTTTGTCCTCGAGTTTACGCCAGCCGGAACGCAGATGCCAGTTGTAGTCGCTGGGTTTGCCGACCAGTTCAGCCTTGAAGGCCCAGGAAAGGGGGCGCAGGAGCCAGTTGATGATGCTGAGGTTTTTGAGGAATTGTCCCGAAATCAGGAAGTCCATCTGATTTTCCTCGAGGTCGTATTCGCCGGAGCCGGAAAGGGCGACGACGGTTCCGTTGGTCTTGATTTCCGGGAAGAAGATTCGCTTGCCTTGACATTCGATGGTTGCTTTGAGTTTTGAGATGGTTCCCAGTCGTGAACTCTTTTTCCGCGAAAAGAGGTTGAAGCTTCCGACCGAGAGGAGTTTTCCGAGGGAGGTCAGCAGCGGCACATGCCAGAGGTCGGCTTTGTGGATGGAAATGTGACCAGATCCCTCAATGTGGAGGGGGCGCTCGGCCCAATTGCGATAGAATGAGACTCGCGCCTCCGCATCCAGCAGACCAGGTTGGATGGCCATTTCCGTTGTTGTGGCAGGGGTGGCGGCGGTGCCGTGTTCATGGAAGAAGGATGAGGTAGCCTGGATGAGTTCCGTCAGGGGGATGTTCTTGATGTTTGCGAGCAACTGTCCGGTTCCATTGGCATGGTTGTATTCTCCTGTAGCGGAGAATTTTCCCCCGAAGAACTCGGCGTTTCCGCAGTCCCAGTGCAGGAATTGAGGAGTCGCCATCCACTTAGCCTCGATGTTCTCCAGTTTCAATGCCTTGAAACGGATGAACGGCGACTCGACGGAGCCAGTGAGACGCAAGTATGGATTGGCGCCGAGAACGAAATCGCCGTGCGCGTCAAAGTAGGTCTGGTGGGAGAACTCGAAGGGTTCCAGGACTGGCACGAGCGGCTCGGCGACATTGCGCAGGAGGTCGAGGACATCCAGTTCGCCTTCGTGGAAATGGAGGTCAAATCGCCCTGCGACATCATTGTTGAATTGGAGATGTGCCTCGCCGGTAAAGCGTGTGGGGTCGTTGGGATCCTGACTGTCCAAGACGACATCGAGGATGTGAAGTCCGCCCTCCGGCAGAGAGAGATCCAGTCGGCAGTGGGCCTGGGGGACTACGAGTTGGCGGTATCGGAAATCGGCTGCGTCAGCGGTGCCCTGGATGTTGAGGAGCCAGGAGCGTTGTGCGGGAAGGTCACGGTACTCGATGTGGTTCAGCTGGAAATCTGCATGGGATTCGGGGTTCCAGGCAAGTGGTTCCCAGATTTGGCGATAGAGCGCCATGACGTCCGGGGCGACGAGGAACGGCTCGATGTGGAGGGGGTCTCCGTGGTAATCCAGGTGGTCAAAACAGATGGCGAAGGGCGAGAACTCGATGGTGAATGTCCCCTGTGCCTGCGGGTTGTGGTTTGGGGAGTCGAAGGCGATATGGCGCATCTGGAATTCTTTGGGAGTCACGGTGAACTCCGCGTCGAGCTGGCTCAGCGGAAGTCCTTGCAGTTTGCAATCGTCGAAATGCGCCTTGCCGTGGAGCTGGAATTGGTCCGGTTTTTGGAAGGACCATTTTGGGATTGAAAAGTCAAAGTCGCCGGGGTGGTCACTGTGCAGCCAGTCCAACTGGTATGCAGGATCGATTTGGAAGAGATTCTCCAGGAGGTCGCAGACTGCCTGCGGGCAAATTCCGCCATGGCCGTTTTCCAGAGAAAGCGTGAGCCGTCGCAAGTCGGCATAGATGGTTCCCGCTGTCTCCAGAACTGGTTCGGGCGGAACGTCATTTTTGGGTTGAGTGAGCAACCAGGCATGGAGGTCGATGAGTGCTTTGCGTCGGCCGGTGAACAGTTGTCTGAGCTGGCATTTGAGTGCCGCGTTAAGACGGGTCTCCAGGGGAAGCACAGGGCGGGTTTCCAGATGTGAGACTTCCAATTCGCCATTCTCCAGGGAGAAATGCGCCTCAGTGTTCGCAAAGCCAACGGTCGCCATCCGCCAATGCGGCTGTTGGATTCGCCCTTCGAGGTTCCATTGGGTCCAATCGAGATGCGAAGGATGGAGGGTGAGGTCGAAGGTTGTGGGTGAGACGATGGTGATGGCGGAGTCTCGGTAGAGGTCCACACCGAGTGTTTGGGCGATTCGTGGAATGCTCACGGTGCCGTCAACATGTCCGCTCAGTTCATTGGTCTTGAGATTCCAACTGGCATTGCCGTGGAGGGATTCGCGTTGGCGGAAATCCAGTTCGGCGGTGGCATTTTCGAGAACGACTACCTGGTCGCGCATAGCCAGGTGCCCACCAAGCTTTCGAAGCGGGAATTCCGCGACCTGGATTTCACCGCAGTTGAAATGGATGGAAGGCTGGAGGTCGGACCATTCGCTGCCCGTGTGGCTGAGCGTGGCATCGAACTCGATGGGGGTGGGGAAACGCAGCCATTCGGGGAGGCTTCCGGCAGGAAGGTCGGCCAGCCGGATGATGGTCTCCGGGAAGACTCGTCCATTGAGCTGTGCGGTGAGTTTTTCGGTGCGGAAGTAGTATTTTCCGGAGCCGCGGATGACCTCGTTGGAGGAGAAGAGCATCTGGAAGTCTTCCAGGAAGATGCTGTGGTTCGCATAGCGGAAGGAACCGCGCTGCTTGGGAACGACGATGTCATGGAACAATGCGTCGTTCATGCTGTATTCGCCTTGTATAGAGGTCTTTTCCAGATCCGTGAAGTCACTGCGCATATTGGCCTGCACGAAGGTGTCGTTGGTTCCGAAGGAAAGCCGCGAAAGTTCCTCGTGGATGGTGCAAAGGAGTTCACGGGTGCGTTTCAACTGCTCTTCCTGCTCCTCGGAGGATGTCTTTGAAGGCGACATCAGAAGTTCCGGGAGCTTCGCGCCGTTATAGAGGGTTGCGTTAAGACGGAAGTTGATGCCCGCGGCTTGCGTGTTGATAATGGCCTGGAGGGTGTCGTGGCTGTTGAGGCGTAGCTGGGCGTTGAGAAAATTCAGGGAAAGCGAGTCTTTGCGGTTTAGGTGGAGACTTGCCTGGGTGTCGCGGAGGACGAGGCGCGCGGGCTTGATTTCACAGGCAAGAAGCGCGGGGATGCTAAGTTTCAATTCCATCGAGGGGACCTCGACATGGACGAGACCGACCGGCGTATGGACGTCCACGATAATGTCCTCTGCCTCGAATCCCGAGAAAGGACCGCCCTTAAGCCAGCCGATGATGCACAATCCCTGTTCGTTGTCCAGCAGTGCATTTTCGACTCGACGGCGAACCCACTGCGGATAGCCCAGAAAATTGACCGCCAATTCGATGACGACTACCGCCAAAACACAGAATGTCCCCAGACCAAGCAGGGTCCACTTGGCGATGCGGAGGAATTTGCAGAGACGGGGAGACATTTCGGAGCTATATGCGGAATTGGGGAGGGCTGGCGGGACTGGCGAGCTGGATTTTGCGAAGCGTCATTTTCAGACTTTGGCCAGCGCCTTGTCCAGGATGGCGATGGCTTCGTCGATTTCTTTGCGGGTGACCTTAAGGCTGGGGAGGAGGCGCAGCACGCCCTTGCCGGCGGTGAGGACGAGGAGGCCCGCCTCGCGGCAGGTCTTCACGAGATCCGCCACGCAGTCACCGACCTCGATGCCCAACATCAGTCCGAGTCCACGGATGTCCCGGATGACTGCATGGCGTGCATGCAGGAACTGAAGGCGCTCCTGGAGATACTGCCCCATCTGACGAACATTCTCCAGGACCTTCTCCTCACGGAAAGCCTCCATGACAGCCAGGCCTGCGGCGGTGGCCAAGGGATTGCCGCCGAAAGTGGAACCGTGGGTGACGCCGGGCTGGAAAAGCGCTGCCAGATCCTTTCGCAACTCGAAGGCGGCCAAGGGGATGCCATTGCCCATGGCTTTGGCCATGCTGATGGCATCCGGAGTCATGGGGTAGTGCTGGTAGGCGAACATCGCGCCGGTTCGTCCCATGCCGGTCTGCACTTCGTCCAGGAGCAGCAGGAGATTTTTTTCGTCGCAGAGTTTTCGCAGTCCGACGAGGAAAGGCATGGTAGCGGGGAATACTCCGCCTTCGCCTTGGACAGGTTCGACAAGGATGGCACAGGTCTGGTCGGTGACTGCCGCGCGTGCGGATTCGAGGTCATTGAAGACGGCTTCGCGGAAGCCAGGCATATCCGGTTCCATCCCGTCACGGAATTTGGGTTGGCGTGTAGCGGCGAGGGTGGCCAGGGTACGCCCATGGAAGGAAGTGCGGAAGCAGATGATCTCGTGGCGGCCGCCGTTGGCGTGTCCCCAGAGACGTGCTGTTTTGATCATGCCTTCGTTGGCTTCGGCGCCGGAGTTGGCGAAGAAGAGTTTTCCGCCAAAGGAGGCGTCGGAGAGTTCCTTGGCCAGGCGCGGACCATTGACATTGCAGAAGACATTGGAGCAGTGCATGAGGGTGGCGGCCTGTTCGGCGATGGCCTGGCTTACTCGCGGATGGCAGTGCCCCAGGCTGCAGACACTGATGCCCATCGTGAAGTCCAGGTAGCGCTTGCCGTTGATGTCCCAGATTTCAGAGCCACTGGCGCGAACCATGATGGGCATGCTGAAATTGAAGGCGGGAATCATATAGTCGCCGTAGAGCGACCGGATTTGTTCTTCGGTGAGATTCATAAAGTCAGGTTCAGTCTATTTGATGATGGACGAGATGTTCGTCGAAGTAGTTGCATCCCATTCCGGCGTCGGTGATGACGGTTTGCGCATTGATGCCGCTGGAACGGGGACTAAGGAGGAAGGCGGCGACATTGGCGGCTTCGGCAGTGGTGAGCGCGCGGTGGCGCAAAGTTGCCTTCTCGGCATAGAGGTAGGCATCCACATAGCCGGGAATGCCGGCGGAGGCACTGGTCTTGAGGGGGCGGGCGCCCACGGCGTTCACACGGATGTCCGGCGAGACTTGGGTGGCGAGGGACTTGGCGAGGAAGACCACGCTGGAGTCCAGGGCGGCTTTGATGGGACCCATGTAGCCGTAGCTCTCGGAGGCCATTCGAGTGGAGGAGATGGACATGGTGACGATGGAGGCATCCGCAGAGAAAAGTCCCTTGAGATGGTGGCAGATGCGCACGAGCGAGTAGCAGGAGATGTCCATCGCCTGAAGGAAGTCTGCTCGCGGAATGTCATGGAAGGGACGGATTCCTTCGGAGTAGTTGGCGAAAGCGAGAGAATGGACAAGTCCGTCAATGCGCGGGAAGACTGTCGCGACCTTGGCGGGGAGGGCTGACAGTTCCTCTTCGCTGGCAACATCGCAGGTTATGGCGTGTGCTTCGGCGCCGATGAGCGCGCGGTTCTTCTCCAGGAGTGCTTCGTCTTTGAAGACATAAAGCACCGATGCTCCTGCCTCGTGCAACACGGCTCCTACGGCGGTTGCCACGCTGCGACGGTTGGCAACGCCCATCACGATGATATTGCGTTGGGAGAGCTGTAGAAAGTCCATCTTATCGCGCCTGGAGCTGATCAATTGGCAGTTCCGGCAGTCTATCCTTTGGGCGGATGGTCTCCAGCACGAACTGTCGGATGCGTTGGGCTGGCCACCACTCCTGGTGTTTCGGGGTGATGAAGCCGCAATGTCCGCCGTCAGGTGGGATTTCCAGATAGAGATTTGGCATCTTGCTGGCAAGTTCGCGCGGGAAGCATTTTCCCCCCAGGAAGGGGTCGTTGGCCGGATTGATGATGAGAGTCGGCAGTTGAATGTGGTTCAGCCATGGGTAGGACGAGGACTGCTGGTAGTAGTCCTGCGCGTCCCGAAAACCCATGATTGGCGCAGTGAATCGGTTGTCGAACTGCTGGAAAGACTTGATTTGCTCAAGGCCGTCGATATTGACCTCGGGATGCTTTTGGTGGATATCCATCATTCTGCGGCGTAGTGGCTTGAGAAAGTGCCACTGGTAGATTCCGCCGAGCTGGGTGGCCAGGTTGCGAATGCATGCCGGACCATCCATGGTCGCGCAGACCACGGCGGCGCCCTTCACCTGTGCAGGGATGGAGCTGGCCTCTCGCCCCAGGTGGAGCAGGGTGAGATTGGCACCCATGGAGAAGCCTGCCAGATAGATGTTCTGGTAACCTTGTGCGATGGCGTGATCGATGACCCACTGGAGTTCGTAGGTGGCGTTGTTGGTGGTCACCTTGGCCAGTTGGTTGTCCACTCGGCCAGTTCCCCGGTAATTCCAGCAGAGGCAGTCGATGTGGCACCTGCGGAAGGCGTGGACGAGGCTGAGCGCGTAGTGCCGGTGGGTGCTTCCGCAGAGTCCGTGGGAGACGATGAGGAGTTCCCGTGCGGGAGAGGGTTTTTCGCATTTTGCCCAGTCGAGGTAGAGGTAGTCTCCGTCGGGCGTGTCCAGGCGCTCACGGTCGTAATCCACGTCCAGCTCTTTCATGAAGAAGCTAGGGTAGATGGTCTGGAAGTGTGCGCCGCCGCAGAATGGCGGTGCCTTGTAGGTGGAGGATTCCAGGAGTGGCATGGCCTTTGTGTTATTTGCTGAGGAGAATGGTGGTGGCAGCAGGATGCTGAAGGCGTTGCAAGGCTTCCTGGAGTCGTGGGTACTGGCGTGGGAGAATGACCGTCGGCGTCGTGTTCACACGATAGGTGAAACGCAGCGTTGTGGATTTCCCGCTGGTCGTGGTGGTGCTTTGCCAGGAAATGAAGCCGCCGTCGGCGGGGGCGTTCCAGTTGAAATCGGCAGGGGCCAGCAGGAGTTTCGGGTAGTTTGCAGGGAGAGTGATGATGATTTCCTCAATGCTGTCTTCCAGAGGCCAATTCAGCGGGTTGTGTCGTTGGTTGGTTTTGGCTACTTCGAGGGGGCCGCCCAGGGAAACGGGGATTGTGAAGTAGCAGAAATCTCCCTCGAAGGTGGCGAAGTTGGCGATTTTTGCGGCATAGGAGATTTCTCCAGGGTAAATGCGGAAGTCGGTGTTGAGATCCGTAGTGACGGGCTGGGCGTTCTGGGAGAATCCTGCCAGAATGCTCTGGTAGTGTCGGCTGCGCTCTTCGGGCGGGAGCTGTGCGTAGAAGCGTTTACAGTCGCCGAATTCGGAGCCGCTGATGGTTTCACTGCTGGTGATCTGTGCTGAGCCTTCGGGTGCGATGTCGATGCGCAACTGAGATCGGTCGAGGGAGCGGAGTCCCTCTTTGAGTTTCAGGCTGGAGAGTTTGCCAAATTTCAAACTGAGCAGGAGCCCTCGGTCGTATGCGCAGGTGCCGAACTGCGCATAGCGGCTCTGGTCATTGAACCAGACCTCTCCGGCCGGTCCGTCCACGCGTACCAGCCATTGTGAAGTGAACTCGAAGGGGTATTTCTGATAGAAGCTCTGAAGGGCGGGTTGCTGAGGAGAGTTGCTCGCAAGGAAGAGTTCGATTTTGCCCACGCCGGCGGCTCTGAGCAAGGCCGCATAGAGGATGGCAACATCGGCGGAGTTCCCGTAGCCATCGCGCGCGGTGATTTCGGGACGGGTGAGCTGAGCGAGGGGGATGTTGTGGAAGGCGGGTCCAGTGCGGCGTACATTTAGTTCCACCCAGTCACGGATTTCCACCATCCTCTGCTCGACGGGCTTGGCAAGCAGTGGTGCGACCAGCTCGCGGATGGTTTCCCCGCCGTCGCCGAGAGTCTCCACGGCGGCGCTGATGGATTCGGAGTAGGCTTCCCAGTCGCCACTGGTGATCACAACAACAGGAAGATAGGACAACGACTGGGGCAGGGAACGTTCGAGGTGCAATGCGGGAATATCCTGCGCCTCCCAGGTATGGGCGATGCGATCGTTCGGGAGCTTCTCCTTGTCGTATTTGACCTTCACGGCATTCTCCTCGCCGCAGTTCAGGAAGCCGCGCGGGAAGAAGTCCTGCCGGAGACTGAGGCTCTTGGGGACCACCACGCGCAACAAACAGTGCTGAGTGGGCGAAACGTCACGGAAGACATGGTCAACTGAGAAGAAATTCCGATTGGTGATGTGATGCAGTATTTCGTATTCGATGATGCAGCCTGGATGGACGCCGGGGAGGTTCACCACCAGAGTCTTGCCTGGGGAGTAGCGCGGCGCCGAGGCGACCCACGATGCGTCCATGCGGTGGATCATTTCCGGAGGCACCTCGTGGGTGGTGCCGTCTTCGGGATTGATGACACGGGCATAAACCAACTCCGGCGCGTCGGTGGCGTCGTTGTAAGTCCACTTGAGGTCGGAGTTGTTCTTCACGCCATTGTAGGTGAGCACCTTCATTCGGACGGTTTCGCGGTTGGTCCATGCGGCGGGTGATTCGACCTCGATGACGGTGCGGTCCTCCAGATACACCTCGTCTGGCTCATCCTCTTCCTGCTGAGTAACTTTAGCGGCTTGCGTGGGCACGACGAAGGTGAAGACCGGTCGTTTTTGGTCTTCGACCTCGAAGGTCTTGAGTGCCTGCTTAAGCTGTTGATACTCTTCTGGCGTGTAAAGTATTTTGTGGTTGGCATAGAGGCTGGAGAAGAAGAGCCGACCCGGCTGTGCGACCAAGTTTCTTTGCCAGAGGAGTGTGTCGGTGTCCACTTCACCGTATTCGGGGATGGCCTCGGGGCGAAGTGTCTGCGGTAGTGTCAAGGTGATCTGTTCTTCGACCCCACAGGCGTAGTCGGCCTTGAAGGGGAAGCGGCGCTTTTCAAGAGTGGCTTGGTCAAAGAGATAGTTGATTAATCCGAAGCGGGCGGCAAGCCGCGGAAGTTCCAGCATTGCGGCGCGGCCGGGCGTCTGGTCCGGCGTGCCGTCTGCGTTCAAAGCGGTGACTAGGTATTTCGGTGCGCTGAAGGAGAGTTTGATGCGCAGGGGTTCGGCAAGATTCTGGAGATCCTCCGGGAGGATGGTGAAACGCTCCAGCTGGGCGCTGGGGAAGAGGGTGGTGATCAGCCGTTCGATGTAGAGGCGGCGTTGCTCAGGGGTGATGCGCAGGAAGGAACCGCGGTAGGCGTTGTCGTTGATGCCCAGAAAGGTTAGGTCGCTGTTGAGATGGAGCGTGCCATCCTGGGTGACTTCGCCGATGGAACGTATTGAGACGAGGTTTTCGGTATAAGGGGCGATTTCAGAGAGGCCGAGCGGCTCGCCTTCGGGAGTGGCAACCAAGTAGTTAAGGTTGTTGAGGTAGGCGGGAAAGAGGTCGCGGGTGTTTTCGGCGGTGGAGTCCATCAGGATAAACCGGCGGCTATTGGGAGCGCGCACGGCAGTGATGGCATGGTTGAAGAAGGGCAAGGGGACCTCCTCGTCCTTCGGTTGACCGACATGGATGAGCACGGGATATGCTTCCAGACCAGCGGCGCGAAGCATCGCGACCAGCAGCGCAGCCTTGTCTCGGCAGACGCCGGCCCGGTCCTCAAAGGTACGGGAGACATCGTGCGGCTCATAGCCAGGGGCGTTTTCCTCGATGGTAATGCCCATGTAGCGGACTTTTGAGGAAACGAAGTCGAAGATACGACGCAGGGTAGTGTCGAAGTCAGCGGCATCGCCGACCAGACTGTTGACCATCTCCTGCATGGCAGGAGTGACGGTGAGGCGCGGCTGGCAAAGCTTCCAGTACCAGCGGGAGACCTCACCCCAGTCCTGGAAGGTGCTCACCAGCAGTCGCTGGACATACTGTCCCATCATGGGCATTTCGGGTTCGGCGAAGGCCTGGGGGACATTGTGGACCTCCCACTGATAGTGGATACGATTGCCCTCTTCGGTCTGAGTTGCAACGGGGCCTTTGCCGACTGGCGATTTGACTACAATGTTGCGCAGGGGAAGTGTGGCGGGCGCATCGATGTGTACGCTTTCGCGGAGGATGGGCGCAGTGCCTTCCAGGGTGTAGATGTCGCTGAACGAGTTGGGCACGCGGGGTCTGAGCAGTTCGTCCACCATCACGATGCGGAGGATGTCTCCTTGCTCCAGCCCTGGCACGGTGACTTTGATGATTTTGTGGTTGGGGTCGTAGATGTTGGAACTCATTGACGAGTCGTCGATTTGTTCGCTGGTGTTTTGCGCCAGGTCGATGTCCACGACCGTGCCGTCTCCTTTAAGCAGTTGCACGAGAGAGATTTTGGCACGCGATGTGCTTGCGCTGTACCAGCTGGGAATCACGCGGTTTTCCTCAACTCCCTTCTCAGTAAGCACTTTGCTGGCCATATCCATGACTTGGAACCAGGTGCCGTCTTCCTCATAGCGGATGAAAGTCTCGCGGTCGAGCTGAACCTCATCCGCATCCGGGAAGCGGTCGGTGGTCACCTGGGAGGCGACTTGGAAAAGATGCGCCGTGTCCAGCAATTGCGGATTCGGAGTCTCCCAAGTGAGGAGCGTTTCCTGGGCAGTGAGCGTTAGGATGCAGGTGAAAGCGAAGATGAAGAGTGCTAGCCTTTTCATAAAAATTATCTTAACAATTTAATTATTATTATGTTACTTTGTTATTCAATGGCGGCTTATGCGGAACAGTGCAATGAGCCCGCCAATTTCGTAAAGTAGGTTGGGCAGCCAGATGATGAGTTCGGGATGGAACTGCGGGCGGTTTGCCATGCCATCTGCCCAAAGCATGAAGAGGTAGAAGAAAAGTGCGAGAACGAGGCAAATGAGCAGTCCGGAGGTTGTTTCGGAGCGTCGGTTGCGGATGCCGAAGGGGATTCCCAGGAGCAGGAACGCCAACGGCGAAAAGGAGAGCGCGAGTCGTTTTTGCAGTTCCAGCCAATGGCGTGAGCCGTTGCGGTCTTGCTGGTTGGGATTTTCCTGCGACATGGTCCACGCCAGATCCCCCAGGAGCATTCCAATGGGCATGGTCTTGAGTTTGCGTTTCAGGGTGCGGGTGTCTTCGCCGACACCGAAGTCGAGTGGGATGGTGATGGCGGCGGCAGAGTAGAACTCCGGCAGGGTCACCTCGCGTTGCTTCTGATGGTGGACACTTGTCTTGGCAAGGGGTAGTTCAGCGATGGTGAAGTCCTTAAGCACCAATGCCGTAGTCGAGGTCCCCGGAATGGTCGAGATAACACCGGTGGCGGCGGTGATGTCCCAGAGGATTTCACCGCTTTCGCTGGCCTGTGTGAGGTGGATGTTGCGCAACAGGCCATTGCGTTCGGACTGACCGATCCGCACGCTTAGGTTGGAAGACTTGGAGAGGCTGGAAGCGACCCCTGACTCCAATAGCGTGAACGGGTTGATTGCCAATGGCTCGTAGCGTAGCTGATTGCTGGCATTGCGAAGCGGCGGAGCGACCCACAGGGAAAGCCAGAGGCAAATCCCAGAGAAGCAGATGGCCAGAATCAGCCCCGGCGCGATAATCTGCCAGATGCTTACCCCACAGGCTTTTAAAGCGACAATCTCGTTGTCTGCCGACATCCGGCTGAAGACCAAAACCGTGGCGACCAGCAGGGAAAGCGGCAGGACATAACGCAGGATTTCCGGCACCAGCAATGCCAACAATTTCACAAAGACCGCCGGGCTGCCGCCAGTAGCCAGAAAACTGAATGCCCGGAAGAAGTGCGCAGAGAGCATCACAAATACCAAAATGCCCATCGCCAGCACGAGCGTGGCGAAAAGGCTTTTGGTGATGTGACGGTTGATGATGCGCATTGTGAAAAAGGTTAGAGGTTAGAGG
>JAFXSU010000085.1 GCA_017525435.1 Victivallales bacterium | reverse complement strand
GTCGCCGCCGGTCATGTCAACGGTGGTGCGCACGCAGACGAAGAAGTTGTTGCGGTTGTCCGCCGTGACGTCCTTGGCGCGGGAGAGCCAGGCGGTCAGATAGGCAGGATCAGGCGTAAGGCCGCACTTCCAGGAGTCGCCGGTGCCCTCCAGCACGGGGGCTTCCAGCAGCGGCACAAACATATCGCCGGTGGAGAAGACGCCGGAGGCATCCGCATCCCACCACAGCGAGATGCCGGACTCCTCGTCGTTGGTCAGATTCTGGAAGTGGCTCGGAGTCACGCCGTTGACATTCGAGAGAGTGACATTGACCTGGAAGAGCTGCGTCTGGTTGACAAAGAGCGCGTCGGTGACGGCGGTCGAAGGCAGCGCGGCGGCGGTGCGGCGCACCACCACGAACGGACGGCTGTAGTCGGAGGCCAGTCCATCGCCATAGACGAAGCCGAAGTCGCCCTCGGCGGCAGGCACGGCGCAAGGACCACCATTGCCGAAGCTCAGGGAGCCGCTGCCGTCGTAGGAGAAGTTGTAGAAACCATGGCGAATCATGTCACCGACCGCCATGACTTCCAGTCCGGTGATGTTCTGGAACGGAGTGATGGGCAAGCCGTCGGCCTGATATACCATCAGATCTTCGCTGGTGGCGCCACCGACCATCGTTACCTGCACGGTCAGGTAGTCATCGGAAGAGATTCCCTTGAGGACGTAAATGCCGCCGTCGGCCACATCGACCGCCGCACCGCCCTTCCAGGCGAGCGTTGTGCCGGTGCGCGTCAGTGTGCCGGTGGCATTTGCGGTATTGCCGTTGCCCACGGCAATCACGCGAACGCCGGTGATGGCCTGCGGCTGCGAGATGTCGCGATCAAGATCTTCGGAAACGCCGAAGGCGATGGTTTCGTCCTCCGCGGGCAGTTCGACGGCCTCCGCGAGGTCGCCGTCTTCATCTGCGTCATAGAGGTCCGCCATGCGGCGGATGACCACAAAGCCAGTGCCGGCCGCATCGACGAGGATGGCGCGGGCGCCGACCTCGGTCGGAATCAGTTCGGCGGACCCGCCGTCAAAGGCGAGGTCACCGGAGGCAGTGTACGCCAATTCGAACTCGCCGGCGGCGAGGTTCTTGGAAACCGCCTCGACAAGCACTGCGCCATCCAGAATGTAGCGCGGACCGAAGCCTCGGCCGGTGTCTTCCATGTTCAGTCCGACGATGGCAACGGGTTCGCCGCTCGGCGCGGAGATCACGCCGCTGGTCACGGAGTGCGCCTCGGAGTGCGGAGCGCCGTGGAACCAGGCGCTCTTCGCACCGGACTGCTTGGGTGCCCACGGAAGCACGAATTTGTCTGCATTGCCGAAGAGCGGGACGTCCACGCCAGCGTCATAGACGCCGGGGCGTCCACCGATGTCATACCAGACATCGTCGCCCGGCTCGTAGTTCACATGCTTCCACATTTCGGGGACATTGGTATGAGTGGCAATGCCGGCGATGGAAGGCGCATCCAAGACGCCGTTGTAACGGCTGGTGGTCGCGTGGGTCGCGCCGTTCTTCTTGGCATAGTAGAGGTTGCGGGTCTCCAGGCCACTCTCCTCCAGAACAAAGTGGCTAGTCATCGCACGGTAGGTGAAGAAAGGCTTTCCGCCATCGTAGAAGGGAGCGGAATAGGCATTCATGTCCTCGGCGTCGGCGATGGGTTCGCCGACATTCCAACGCTTGTCGCCATTTGCGTCATAATACTGGAACGCGGTGAGGGGGAATCCCTGGGTGCCGTCGGTAGTGGTCCAGGTCTCCTTGCAGGAGTCGCCAGATGCGTAGCTGCCCATCACGAGGCCGTCCGCCGGAATCTCGGCGTAGAAGGAGTCGCCCAGGTTGAAGTCGCTGGAGGGCACGATGTGCACAGTGACATCGAAGGAGTTGGGGTCACCGCCCGTTGCGGGCAACGCGACGCCGTTCAAGGGACGAAGCGTGGTCTCGCGGTAGGGCTGGCCGTAGGCATTGACCTTCCAGTCGCTCCACTCCAGGCCGTTCGTGGAGATCTTCACCACGGAGCCGCTGGTCTCGTCATAGAGGTACACGCCGCTGGACGCGCCGTCCGTCAGAGGTAGCAGATCCACCGCCGGGTCAAATTGGCCGTAGTTGGTGGAGACGAAACGGATGGTGACGCCGGTCAGCTTCTGACCAGAGGCGCCGGCCGCGTCGATGCCCAGGATTGCATAATCCGTACCCGCGTTGATACGGCTGGTCTTCAGCACTTCAGCGGCCGAGGCACTCATGTAGTTGTAAATCGGTCCGGAGAGAACGCCACTTGCTGGAGTATTCGGAGTGGTCTGCGCCCAGGTACTCCAGGCATTCGGTGCCGGGGCGGTCACACCGCCCCAAGGACGCATCACCGGAGACTTGCTGTAATCCGGATAGGTGGCTACCGAGAAGTAGTCCTTGACGGTGGTGTTTTCAATGGTCATGTTCTGAAGCACCGCATAGTAGGAGGTGCCGGGACGAGTAGCGGTGCTGGGGGCGGCGACGTAGGCAGTATCGCCATCCCATGTCAGGGCAAAGTCGTTGGCATCAAACTGTCCGCCGTTGCTACGGAAGGTCCAGCCATTGCGGTCGCCGCCCGAAATCGTGCGGGACTTGGGAATGGATGTGAATGCAAGCGTGCTGCCAGGATTCTCCGATGCGTCTTCCTCGGAGGGACTTGTGGTGGTCACGACCTTGGTGGTGACGGTGGATTCGGAATTCGTGATCTGGAAGACCGGAATCTTGTCATCCGGACCGCCGGTCACCTGGTAGGAGGAGCAAATCGGCAGGACGCCGGTGGCAGCAACGTCGAACTGTGCGAACTCGGGAGCTGAGCTGTTGGCGCTCCAGGCATGCTCGATGGCACCGGACATCGGGTAGAGGGCACCCAGGAAGTTGAAATTCAGATCATTGGTTCCTCTGTCAAATTTGAAGCGGACGGTCGTGGAATTGATCAAGTCGGCGCCCAGGACGCCATGGGTCAGGGCATACTTGCTGTTCGTCCAGCCAGAGATGATGCCCTCGCTGTCGCGGAGACCGCGGTCCTCCGCCAAGCCCAGCGGCTCGGAGAAGAGGACGTCCACATATTCATAGCTAGTAATGTCGTCGGCGCCATTGCGCTCATCGACTTTGGCGTATGGGGTGGCACGCCAGGCGACGGCGCCCAACGGGATGGCAGGAGCGCCGTCCCACGCGAAGACCGGTCCGAAGGACTCGGCAACCCAGGTCGGATAGAGACCGCCGCTAAAATCTCCTTCCGGGAACTCATCCCACATCCAGTAGATGCCGGCCTGCTCGTCCTCAGCGGAGTAGTGACTCAGGACTTGCTCAGTAATGCCGGTGTTGTAACCGGGCGCAGTCTCGGTGGGTTCCACCTCTTTCAGGGGTGTCGCGTTAAGGCCGGCTGGATAAAGCTTGTTGAAGGTGGTGGTGCCATCGTTCAAGGCACGAGGAGTTGCGTAGGCGATAGCCACGCGGTCATCGCCGTAGGTGCCGGGAGCCACTTTCGTCTGGTCAATCGTAACGCGCAGAGTGGAGTAGCAGTACTTGCCACTCAGGCTAACATCATCATAGCCCTCGCCGTTCACATTCTGCTGGACGACTTCAACGTCAGTCACGGGCACGCTCTGCCAGTTCAGCATCGTAACGCCCTTCTCAACCAGGTTCTTGATTGCGCCGTCAGTTGCCTGGGTCAGCGGGTAGTCAGACCAACCAGGATAGCCCGTCCAGCTACCGCCATTGTTTTCGCTAGCCACCTTGACATAAACGGCGAAATTATCCTTCGCCTGGCTTCCAACCCGCAACGTGGGATAGAACCCTCTTGCCGCATCGAACCACGGAGTATGGAAGTTCAGGTCGATGGCGTCAATGCGTCCATCGGCATCCAAGTCGCGGTAATAGATGCCGTAATATTCCAGGCTTTCGGAAGGATCATCGACATCCACGCCGACTTCGGCCGGCACGAAGGTGTAGTAATGCTTCGTGGTGTCCGTGGAGTCCGTGTGGTCGTAGATGTAAGTGCCGGGGATGACATCCTTGAGCATCCACTGCTCATCCTGGGTGTAAACCGAGTAAACCCGAGTCCGCGGGTCGTCGCTGTAGGCCTGGGCGTAGAAGTTCTTTGCGATGGTTGCCGCAGGAGTGGCAGAGTTGTAGATGTAATATCCACGGTTGCTTCCCCAGGCACTGTCTGCAGCGGTCAGGAAAGTATATGCTCCTTTCGCATTGGTGAACATCGGGGGCGGCAGGCTCGGCGTAAGCGAGGCGCCATTGTACTGTTCCCGCAAGGCGACAGTGAAGGAGTTGTTCGCCACGAGATTGCCATCGGCATCCGCGACGTTGTTGATGGTCACAGTCAGGCTCACCGGGGTGCGGCTGTTGACCAGGGACTGGTAAACAGGATCAAGAAGCATTGCGTTGGTCGCCAGGTCAAGCGGGGTCGCGAAATCCAGAACCGCGAAGGCGGTACCGGTCTTGTAGCGGATGGCACGGTTCGGTCCATTCTGGGTGAGCTGGAGAGTCTCCGGAGAACCACTGGTGTAATTCACCTTCACAGTGAAACAACTGGCAGGCATGTTGCGGGTGGCATTGCGGACTTTTTCGCTGGCCTCGGCCCAGACCTCCTGGTCGCACCCCATCGCGGAGGCATCGCCGTAGCTCGCATTGAAAGACATGAGGGCAGCCAGTTGCGTGGTGCTGAAGCCACTGGTGGAGCCATAGATGCGTTCGCTGAAGCGGATCGCAAGAGAGTAGTTGTCGAAGCCCAGGCTGTAGGCGACCACATAGGGATTGCCGGAGCCGTAGAGGACAAGTTCGCCAGTGGAAGAGGAGGCAGGAGCGGCATTGTCGTCTGCGTCGAAGATGCTCTCCTCGTAGGGCATGATCTCGATGGTCTCGACGCCGGAGGGAACATTCATGGTATTGACAAAGCTGTTCGAGGCCTCGTCGGAACTTTCACCGTTGAAGGTGTAGGTGTTCAAGGATGGCGAATACCCCAAGGTGAGGCGGACGGTGGTGGCCGCGCTGGTCAGGGGGTTGCCGAAAATGTCGGTGATGCCGGTGATATGCACGCCGGTCAGCGTGCCACCATTGGCGTGCAGGATACAGTCGAAATCATTGGCAACCAAAGGATTGTGCCAGTTCAAGACGCTTTCCGGCACGGTGCCGACGATGGTGTCACCGCTGCCAGTCCACACGCCGTCGCCATTGTCGTCGTTCCAGATGAAGTCGGCGCGGGAGAGGCTACCCGAACCATCCATATCAATATAGTACAAAGAGTCGGTGACGGCGGAACCGCTGGAGCCGTCGGCGGGCACGCTTCCGAAGATGACCGTGTCCTGCCCTTCGACAAAATTCGTGGAGGAATCCACCGAGTAGTCCAGCCAGACGCCATTGCCCGGAGCCCCCATCAAACTCCCGAAGCAATTCATCAATTCCGTCTGATTGGTGAACGGGGAGTTCAGCACTGCCCCGTCAGTATGGTAGTAGTACAATTCTGCGGGCAACCCGACATTGAGGTCAAAAGCCGGATAGGAGTCATTGGCAATGACGGTGCCAGTCTTGCTCGGCGCACTGTTGTTGCTCAGCCAGCGGTCGCGCAGGGAATCGGAAGTGTCATCCGGAACGATGAACAAGTTTCCATCCGTATAGGTACCGCCGCTACTCT
>JAFXSU010000084.1 GCA_017525435.1 Victivallales bacterium | reverse complement strand
GACACCGATGTTATCGCTCGGCTCCCGCAAGTCCTCGAAGACTCTCTGGCCTTCTTTGGCGGTGACCAGCGCGTCATCTCAACCTCCACCGATGCCGATGCCGCAAAATTGAGCGCGATGATGACCTCCATCAAGCAGCTGCTCGCTGGCGGTCCTGCCGACGCCACCCAGGCCGCCCGCATTGCACTGCGCTTCTCCGTATTGGAGAACGACTCCGAAAAGATGGCAGGTCGTATTCAGTTGACCCTCGCCGATGGCAAATTCCAACTCCAATTGGACGACGGACAGGGTCTGTCTGGCTTCCAGCGCCTCGCCGTGGGCTTCGGCGACCTCCCGTGGGTCGTCACTCCCAACGGCTCGATTTTCCAAGGAGCCAAGCCCTCCCCCATCGCGCCCGCCAAACTTCTGCCGGACAAATTCCACCTTTACCGCAAGATGGTCATCGCCCTTCTCAGCCAGGTTGCAACCACCGGCTCCCTGGATACGCTGAAGAAGTTGATTCAACTGGAGGCATCATTCCAGGGAAGCGACAAACGCACTTTCGTGGCGGATGCCGAAGGCTGCCATGTGGAAATCCAACTTGCCAAAAAGCACGACGTTCCCGAAAACCTCCGCGTCACCTACGGCAAGACACTGGTCGCCGTGCACTTTGATCAATGGAAGGATGCCGACAACCTCGCAGAAACAGACTTTACGCCACCTGCCGAAGCGCCTTCCAGCCAAACCGTTAACTCGGCACAACTAGTCCTCTCCCTCCGCCAAGTCATCCAACGTGTTTGGGAAGAAGCCACCGAAGGCCATGCGGGCTACCACAACCCAATCTGCACCGCCGAACGCATCCAGCGTTTTGAGAAGGGAATGCGCATCGAACGCTCCGGTGAATTCCCTGTTCTCATCTTCGCGGGAACACCGGAGGAGATGGGGCGCCAGCATGGTCAGCTTTGCAAGGCGGAAATCAAGCGTAGCTACGCATGTCTCCGGCTGGTCGCCGGCGGATATCTTCTCCTGAAGAACGAATGGTTCTACGATACCATTCAGGAAGCACAGAAACGCACGCTCTTCGCCACTCCGGAACGTTTTCTGACTGAACTGGACGCCATGAGCAAGGCCGCCGGCCTCACAACCGCGCAGGGCCGCGAAATTGGATTCTTTCCAGAACTCTTCCACTGTTCTGGAATCGCCGCGCGGGGCAAGGCCACAGTTGGCGGACAAATCGTCCATGCCCGCGTGCTGGATTACATGAAGGACATCGGTTTGCAGTCCACCGCGCAAATCCAGGTCTATCTGCCCGACGGCTTCCTTCCCTGGATCACTGTGGGTTTCGCCGGATTCAACGGCACCGTCACCGCCATGAATGCCGCGGGACTGGCCATCGGCGAAATGGGCGGACGTGGCGAAGGGAACTGGGACGGTCTGCCGATGAGCTATCTCCTTCGCCGCATCATGGAAGAATGCCATACGGTCGCCGAGGCACGCGAAATGATTGCCAGCACGCCGTTGACCTGCGAGTATTATTATGTCATCTCCGACCGTTCAGGAGATATGCTTGCCGTCGAAACCCGCGCAGGCGAACAGCCGACCTTCTTGGCCCCCGGAGACAAGCATCCGCTTCTCCTGGAGTCCTTCGAGGACATCGCCTGGATCACCGCACCCAGCCGACAGCCCGCACTCTGCGAACGCCTCCACCAGTTCTACGGGAAAATTGACGCCGAGACGATGAAGCAGGTCATCCTACGCCCCGTCGCCATGGCATCCAACCTCCATGACGCAATTTTCCTGCCCGAAACCCTCGACCTTCATTTCGCCTACGCCGACGCCACCCGACCAGGTTGCGACTGTCCATACCACCGCCTCAACCTGAACGAGTTGATTCAATATTATCGGGAGAATCAATAAACCTGTCTTCCATCCCCACTAGACACTAACCACCACCGATTATTCTGGATTTTCTTAACCCAGAATAATTCCTAATTGCTAATTCCTAATTCCCAAAGCTGTGTTCCCCAAGAGGGCACCTATTTGAACTTTTTGCTTAAAGCTCAAGGCTTAAGAAGTGAAATGTTTCGAGCCAATCCGTCATTCTGTAATCCTATTTGAACTTTTTGCTTAAAGCTCAAGGCTTAAGGCTTAAAGTTAGAATGCCTCGGCAGATTCCGCAGTTTAGATTGGGTGAAATCTGGCTTGTGGATCAAGTAGATGCCTTCATATGGAACACAGATCTAGCCTTTAGCTTTTAGCCCAATTAGGAACCCTCTTGGAGAACATAGACATACAAAAAAGGGGCTGTCACAAAACAATGTTTTGCAACAGCCCCTACTGAAATATCCTTACTTAACGCGAGATTCCTCGCATTCAAGCACCAGACCGCTTTGGTTGGATGACTTGAGTGCCCAGCTAAAGTAGTATTCATTCCTATCCCACACCCAAGCACCATTCTCCCCCTGGATTGCAACCTTGCAGGAACTGACGAGAAGCAGGCGGTGCCATTTGCGTTCATCCTGGGTGCCAGTAAAGAGGTTGGTGAACTCCAGCAGACGCTCGAAGTCCTTGGTTTCCATCGAAGTCTGGCCTTTCTCAACCACAGTGAAATCGTTGACAATGGTAAGGGGAAGCGCTATAGGTTCCTTGACCTCGGCAGGAATCCAAAGATCGTTGATTTTGCCTTTGCCAACCGCCTTGCGCGGAAAATCCTCAATTACAACGACCGTTCCGTCATCATCCACAATTGTCTGCTTTAAGGGTTTATCCCTGGTGTCCACGATGTACACCGTGACCCTCAGGTCGGTGAGACGAATGGGCTGCGCCTTGGCGACGCCTCCCAGGGTCTGGGCGGTGAAGTTCTCGAAGACAACCTGGGAAGTAACCGCGAGAACCTGTCGCTCATCGGGCCTGTTGAGCACTTCCATTTTCATCGAGGAGATACCTTTCAGGGTAAAGGAAGAGGCGGCGGACACCTGGTCGTCGGCATACAGGAAAGAAGTCATGCAAGCGAGCAGGAACAGTGCGAGGAACTTTTTCATCGAATTTTCCTTTGGTTTTGGAGTTGTTTAGGGGGCACAGAACGCACAACTCAAGGCACAGAATCTTTTCTTCACCGCGATGTTCCCACAAGGGCACCTAATTGAAGTTCAATTTGTGGTGTGAACAGCGATTTTCATTGTTTTCTACTAACAAT
>JAFXSU010000083.1 GCA_017525435.1 Victivallales bacterium | reverse complement strand
GGGGTGCGGCAGTATTTGTCCGCCCAGGCGAGAATAGCATCGAAGGAGTATGCCTTGTCCAAAGAGAGCATGGGAACCGCATGGTGGATCTTGCTGGAACTCACCTCGATGTTCCGAATGCTGTTGACCACCTTGTCTTCTGGAGATTTCCTTCGTAATGTCTCCACCAGACGGTCGTATTCCGCATCGCTGATTTCCGGTGAATTCAACGTCCAGTAGCGCAGGTCATGATAGGCGACCAAATCACGCAATTCCTCTATGCTTTTTCTTTCCCAATCCATGTTGTCTGTTTTCCTTGTCTGATTTTCATTTACTTCTAACGACAATACGCAAATCAGAGCAAGAATCTTTCAGACATATCGCAGGAAAGTAAACATCCCAATCGAGCAAAGTAATTGCCAGGAAAGACGCATGGTGGCTGTAGCCTCGCTCCCGACAGACGGTCTGGAATCCGAGACCTGATATCTAACAAACTAACCTGATGATCGTTAGTTTTTTTATACCAATTAGATTCCTCATGGGAAATATCGCGATTCCATGACAGGACTCCGCCTTTCTAACTCGCTATAATGTCCAATCGACAGGCGGACGACCGGCCTCGGCAAGCAGCCGATTTGCCGTAGTGAACGGCTTGCTTCCAAAGAATCCCCGGTAAGCCGAAAGCGGAGAAGGATGCGGGGCGGTCAATACGGCATGACGCGATTCATCAATCAACGGGCGTTTTGCCTGGGCGGGTGCGCCCCAAAGAATGAATACCACCCGCTGGGACTGGCGGGAGATTGCCTGAAGGATAGCGTCAGTCACCGCCTCCCAGCCAATGTTCTGATGACTGAATGCGGAATGCTCACGGACCGATAGAATCGTATTCAAGAGCAATACGCCCTGTTGCGCCCATTTGGTCAAATCCGGATGTGGTGGCGGGACTTTTCCCCAGTCCTCAGAATATTCTTTCAGGATATTTTTCAATGACGGCGGGAGTTTCAGGCATTCCTGCGGAACAGCAAATGCCAACCCCATCGCCTGTCCAGGCTCATGATATGGATCTTGCCCGAGAACCACCGCCTTGACCTGCTCAGGCGCGACCAGCTTCAACGCCCGAAACAATTGTCCGGCAGGCGGATAGATGATCACGCCACGGTCGCGTTCTGCCTTTACGGTTGCCAACGGAATATCCGCAATGCCCGATGGCAGACAATTCGCCCAGGATTCCGGAATATGATCGCCTGGCAAGGCAGCCGGTGGAGCCATAAAATCCAGTAGGAGCTGTCTGGCTCCCTGACCATCTTGGCCCCCTTGGAACTTCTGGGACATCTGACGCCCCCCCAATTTACCTCTAACCTCTAACCTCTAACCTTTAACCTTCCCTCACGCCTCGGAGTCCTCGATGACGAGATTCTGCATAATGAAGTCATATCTGGCATGGGTGTCATTGCCCATCAACAAGTTAAGCACGCCATCTACATTGCGTGCGTTTTCCACGGTCACGGGCTGGAGTTTTATGGAATCAGGGCGGATGAACTGCCCGAATTCCTTTGGGTTGATTTCACCCAGACCCTTGAAACGCGTAACCTCGACATCCCTTCCGATTTTCTTTATGGCGGCATCACGTTCCTTTTCGGAATAGCAGTAGATGGGTTCATGAGACTTGCTGCGTGCCCGGAAGAGCGGAGTTTCCAAAATATAGAGATGCTCCGAGGTGACCAGCTGCGGAAAGAAAGTCAAAAAGAAGGTAATCAACAAGTTACGGATGTGGAATCCATCATAGTCCGCATCCGTGGCAATCACCACCTTCGCATAACGGAGGTTATCGATATTCTCTTCTGCACCAAGTGATTTCATCATCCCATAGAGTTCCTCGTTCTTGTAGATGACCTCCTTGGTGAGCCCGTAGCAGTTGGTAATCACGCCACGCAAAGCAAAGACCGCCTGAGTCTCTGCATCCCGCGAAGAGGAAACCGACCCGGCGGCGGAGTCGCCCTCGGTGAGAAAAATCATCGAATTCAGGCACTTCTCCTTCTCCTCAGGCTTGCGGCGGCTATCCGCTTCATTGAAATGGAATTTGCAGTCACGGAGCTTTTTGATCTTAAGCACCGACTTCTCCTGCATTTCCTTGGTGCCCTTGCGGATACTCTGAATCTGCTTGCGCACGCTCTCGTTCTTGGCAATCTTGTCGAAGATGGTCTGCTTGATGTCTGGATTCTTGTAGAGAATCTGGACGATGGCCGCCTTGATGTCCTGCACCCATTGCGCACGGGGTTCCGGGCTGGTCAGCTTGTGCTTGGTTTGAGAATCGAAATTCGCATTCTCCAGCCTTACGGCGATCGCCCCAGTCAGGCCCGCGCGGATGTCATCGGGATCGAACTGCTTGTCCTTGGGCGCGATTTCGTTGACTGCCTTTGCAATGGCTTCTTTGAAAGCCGAAAGATGCGTTCCGCCGTCGTTCGTGAAGTTGCTGTTGGCGAAGGAGTAGTAGGTCTCGTTGGAAGAATTCGTGTGAGCGAAGGAAAATTCCAGATTTTCGGTTCGGAAGTGGATGATGTCATAGATGGGATTCTCCAGCTTGCTCTCCACCAGATCGCGCAACCCGCGTCGCGAGTAGAATTTTTCGCCGTTGAACTCCAACGAGAGTCCGGCATTCAGCCATGCATAATGCTGAAGCCGACGTTCCAGGAACTTCTTTTCAAAATGGAACTCTCCGAAGACCTCCACAGAAGGGCGGAATCGGATAAAGGTCCCATTCGGCTCCTGCGTCTTGCCCT
>JAFXSU010000082.1 GCA_017525435.1 Victivallales bacterium | reverse complement strand
TGGGCTTCGTCTGAAAACAGACTGTTTGGTGGCAGAGGGTTTGGTGAATATCGATAAAATACCACCAAATCTCGCCGGAATGCTTGATTTTCGGCTCAAAAACAACTATATTGAGAGAAATTGCTTTTATCCTGTATGCTTTTTCTATATTTATCGATACATTCTGAGATCATGAACATCAATAAGTACGAGGAAATCGCGGATGTGCTTCGGCAGGAGATTCGCGCACTTCCGGAGGGCGGCAAGTTGCCGTCCATCCGAGAGCTGAAGGAGCGTCACAACGCCAGCCAGGCGACCATTGACCGAAGCCTGGCGATGCTGGAGGCGCAGGGCGAAGTCATCCGGCGACCGAACAGCGGCTATTTTCGGGTCTGCTGGGAGGGGCGGCAGCGTCGCAAGCTTCTGCTCTTCTGCTTCTTCTATCACAAGGAGCAGCTGCAGAACCCCCTGTATGGCCCGATGCTCCTGGAGCTGATCCGCCAAGCTGCAATGCACAACTACGAGCTAAGCCCCCTGGCCTACGACGAGTCGGGAAATGTTGAGGTGCTGCTGCAACGCATCCACTCCCTAGATCCGGCCGGCTGCCTTTTTCTAGGGTGTTCCGAGACGGCCAGCGAGCAATTCAAGACACATCTGCAGCTCCCCGTTGTCCATCTCTATCCGAATTTTCCGCTGGAGGAATGCGCGGAATGCGCAGTGGACACGGACAACAAGCAGGTGATGCATCTGCTCATGGACCATCTTTGCACCCTCGGACACGAACGTATCGCACTGATCCACGGCCAGAGCTTTGACGGAACATACATGACCCACCAGGAGGAACGCATCGACGCCTTCCTGCACGAACTCACCGCCCGTGGACTCCCCGTGACCTCGCGATATATCGTCTATGGCGGCTTCAACGTGGACTGCGGATACGAGGGTGCGATGCCCCTCCTGTCACAGCCGCCGAAACGACGCCCCACCGCCATCATCGCCAACGACTACAATGCCGCAGGAGTCTATCAGGCCGCCCACGAACTCGGACTGCGTATCCCAGGCGACCTCAGCGTCGTCGGCATTGACAACCTGCCCGGCGACCAAGGCATGCTTCCACGGCTGACCAGCATCGACATCTGCTGGAAAAATGCCGTCGCCACCGCGCTCAAGATGGTCGCAACGGAAAACCCCACGCCGAAGCTCGCACGCATCCCGGGAGAACTCTTCGTCAGAAACTCCACCGGCAGGAATATACAATAGAAGATGTATCGCTAAATTGCCAACGCCCCACGAATGTATCATTAGATACATTACGGGATTCTATCGGTTGATTAAGTAAAGAATGCCGTTTTTGCTTAATTGCTATAAGAAATATCGATAAATATCATGGAATTTTCGTAAAATAACTTGATTTTTTGAAAAACTTTACTAAAATATCTACAATAACCCTACTTTTCATCATCAAAATCTCTAAAATGTATCGATACACACTTCCAGGCAAACCTTATGTTTTCGACATTTTTAGGCTTGCCGTTTCCAGGAACTGGCCTGAAGGGAGACTGGTCGGTTTCCATACCCTTTGTTCTCCCGACTCAAACCATGGAGACAATCCAAGATGAAACGTAGTTTCCCCAAATCTTTCACCCTGATTGAATTGCTGGTCGTCATCGCAATCATCGCGATCCTGGCTGGTATGCTCGTGCCTGCGCTAAACAAAGCCCGTGCAAAGGCTCGTGCAATCAGCTGTCTAAGCAACATTCGTCAGTGCATGGTCACAGTCGCGTTGTACACGAATGACTTCAAAGGCCGTATGTCCACTGTGCTAGATGCAACCGAGGCCCCGAAACTGGGTTGGGGGTATATTTTCTATTGGAATGGTTACAAGCTGGACAACCCATTGATGGCGTGCCCGGATGCCTTTAATGTCCCTGCTGACCATGCTTCCGCAGATACCTTCAGAAAATTTTTGACCTACGGGCTGAATTTCACTGGCAATATGAAAGGTCAATATTCGAGAGGTTTTGCCGCGCCTTCGACTGTTACTGACGGAGGCGGTGAAACGGAATACTGGTGGACCATTAACACCAACAAGCTTGAAATGCCCAACCGGAACTGGATGCTGTGCGACAGTTATGAAATGTGGTGGAGCAGTAGCGAAGGCAATGGCGAATATACAAACGCCGCCTTTGTCCCATTGGGCAATGCGGTTCAGGCCCTTGCGCACAATCGCACCACCAACACTGGTTTTGCTGATGGACATTGCGAGGCCCTGACCGAGAATGATTACTCCAACTATTCCAACGGACTGATTTTCCAGCCTCTGTAATTATATTTTGGGGCTGTTGCAAGACCTAAGTGTTTTGTGACAGCCCCCATATTTTTGCTTATGATTTCGTTTTGTCTCTGAAAGGTTTTTCCTCCCATTTCTCGAGAGCATGACCGCTTTCTAACGCAAGCCTTTTCCCAGATGTCCACCATTGCCCGTAATCCCCATTTCCTTTTCCTGGCCTTCCTTGGATGCCTTCTCGCTCTTCATGCTCAGGAAACGGTCTGTCCCATTTATCCCCGACCAATGATATTCCAATCCACTGGGGAGGAAATAGCCTTTCCATCGGATGTCCAAGGCGCAATTGTGGTGGCTGATGATGTCCACGAAACAGTACAATATGCGGCGGAGCGACTTCAACTTTCACTTCAACGGCTTGCGAAGCGTAATTATCCCATTGTCACTGAAGTGCCCGCCGAGGCTACACTGGTCTTCATGCTGGGCGTACCAGACGCGGATGCGCGTTTGAAGATCTGGTGCGAAAGCCATGGACTGGACGTTGCGGAGAAAAACTGGGGAGATGACGGGTATCTTATCCATTTTGCCCAGGAAGCATCTCGAACCACCATCGGTGTGGCTGCCGGAATCCCGCGTGGAGTCATTTATGGGCAAGAATCCCTCACCTGGCTCTTCGCCGGCAAAGATACCCTCACTGTCGCCGAGGTCCGCGATCATGCACTGGTCAAATGGCGTTCCTTCGCGCAAGACCGACTCTCCCGCTACACCGAGGAATGCCTGGACCGCTATGCCGATGCCCGTATCAACTGCATCGAGTTGCGCGATGGAAGTGACAAACCCGAACCAGGCTTCTCCCAGGGTGCGCGCGGGATGTTCGGATATCCATACGATGTTGAAATCAAAGGAGATGAGGAATCACGTGTCCTCCGTGAAGCGCATCATCGCGGAATGTTCGTGTGGGGCGTCGTACGTTGCGGAGTCGCTGAAGAGCACCATGACCAAGTGATGGCGCAATTCGAGCGGCTAATCGAGCTGGGCGTGGACGGCCTCTACATTTCCTACGACGACCCTGGTTCGTTCGACGGTGCGCCAACACTGATCGCAAGAGTACTGGAACTGGCCCGCGAACGCGGATTTGACCATGACCATGTCGCCTACTTGCCGCCCTTGCCCGATTACGGCGACATCTACGAGGAATTCAACCTCCAGCTGGTGGACAAAGTCCCGGAAATCACGCAGGTACGGTGGTTCCTGACCCGCCCGCTTTCGCTGATGCGTACCCAGTTCCTGGCGGACTTGGGCGTCACGCGGAAGACTGGCTTCTGGTTCAACTGGCCCATGGGTGGCAAGCCCGCCTGGCGCGACATGGGAGTTGACAACACCTACCGCGCACTCCCAGATTTCTCCGATGGCTATGGCACCGACGACGCAATGGTCGCGGGCTGCGAAGATGACATCGATGCCGTGATGGTCTGGGTCCGAGGCGATGAGGAGTATCTGGCGCAACTACTCTGCGCGGCTTTCTGGAATCCTCAGGTTTTTACTCGGCGGGCCGCCTGGGCACGTGTCTATGGCCGTGCCTATGGAGCGAAAATGGTAAAGACCGCCGCCTCGATGGATGAACGGATGACCTGGCTGAAGGCTCAAATGAAGATCAACGGTCCGTGGGACTGGATGCAGTCCGTCTGGATGCTGGCCAGCACGGATTCCAAGCGCTTCATTCCACGCAAACTGATGGCCGACATGCGCCGTCTCTACGACGAATTGGTGGCGGAGGCACCGAAAGGCAGCTGGATGAGCCAAGAACAACTAGAGCAGCGACTTC
>JAFXSU010000081.1 GCA_017525435.1 Victivallales bacterium | reverse complement strand
TTCAACGGCATGACGCCCGTCTATCTTTCCGGCGGGAGTAGCAGCCTCCTGTTCGAGGGCACATACTGCTGGTTCGGCAACGCCTACACACGGCACTGCATGGTCTATTGCCATGACCTCCCAAAGGCTATCCTGCTGAGGGACATCGTCTTCAATGCCGAAAATCTCGCCCGTGGCGTGCCGTACAATATCATGGTCCGCGATGTGTCCACGGGCCGCGACCTCCCCACGCAGGTCCTGCCTTGCGCCCAGGCCACCTGCATCACGATGTACGACGACATCGTCCCCTAATACTTCTTGTGTCCTTGCTAGTCCTGCTAGTTCTGCTAGAATTCCCCCGGCGCCATGGTAACCAGGCTTGCTGGGATGGGCTTTCTGGGCGTTAGCCTCATTGGGGGGCGTTGTCCCCACCAATATCATCAGGCAATGGTGCCAGCGTGGGATGGAATTTGGCGAGATAGTCCAAGACTTCGACGCGGAAAGTGGTGGCGAAACGGACAAGTTGGGTGGCTTCCTCTTGGGATACGAGGTCGATTTGATGGTATTCCAGCGTGTTTCGTCGTATCCGGCAGGCATTCAGATATGCAGTATAGTGTGCCCAGTTTTGCTGAGGAATCTCCTTGAGCGCCATGATGGTTCGGTAATGCGCCAGGGCGTTCTCCGGGCGGAAGCCCTGCGAAAAGAGAATCACAGTGCATAGTTTCAATGCCGAATTATAGGCGATGCCGAATTGCCAGTCCGCCGAGAGGGTTGGGTTCGAGGCATCCCTGAGGTCACGTTCGACAATCGCCAGAAGTGCGGCGATTTCCTGTCGGTCAGTCTGATGCGGTTTCAGCCAGCCGTTATCTGCCCAGTCTTGCAAGCTCATTCCGACCTCCTTTCAGGAAAATCTTCGGGGTATTCAGGACGGAGTGAACAAAATGGTCGCCGCTCTGATATTTTTGCCGGAAATCTTTCGCTGTCAGAAGGTACGGATTGATCTCGCGGTTGGTGAGATCCGCCGCCGGAAGGAGCGCCTCGCTGACTTCCAGCAGGGAACAGGAGCCAATGATGAACAGGTCGAGGTCGCTGTCCTGCCGTGCTGTGCCATTCGCCTCCGAGCCGAAGATGAACACGCATTCGCAGGGCAGGGGGGAGAGCATGCGGCGGATTTTGCCATGCAATCCCTCTGCCTTGTCCACCAGAGCGCACAGGGGCAAAAACAATTCCGAGGTCTGGTCGGCCCAGTATTCGATGTGTCCGCCTTTCTTCTCTTTGCGAATCAGTTTGAGTTCATGGAAATGCGTGAGTTCCTTCAGCACTCCAGGTGCGGTCAGCCCGCCATCGCGGGCGAGTTTCCTCAGATGGTATTTCGGCGTGTCGGGAGTGAACAGGCGGGTGAGGACCAACGCCCTTGCCTGGGAATTGAAGAGTTCTGTTATCATTTGGTTTATATTTTGGGTAAGTGTTATCTATAATATAACACTAATCCCAAATTTCGTTTCGGTAAAGAATTGTTTTGGGGGACATGGGACTTGTCGTGGTTATTAGGCAAGTTAAGGATATAGTTCTCCAAAATTGCCACGAACCGCCAGCTATTTCGGCGATTTTATAATAAAATTGCCAATTATTTCGGCAGATTTATCATAAATCTGCCAACTATCTCGGCGATTTTAAATGATTTCCTCGAAAAAGGGATTATAATATGTTGTACATACAGAGTTGGCGTTTTTATGAGGGCAGGTCATGTACTGGGAAAGAAAGCTCGACATTTCAAAGGTCATTTCACACAAGTCCTGTTTTTTGCTTGGGCCGCGTCAATGTGGGAAATCCACTTTGATTCGACGGGCGCTGCCGGATGCGTATATAATTGATCTTCTTGACAGCGAATTATTTCTGCGGATTTCGCGCAGCCCCGGCTACCTGGGCGAGGTTTGTGTCGATGCGAAACGACCAGTCGTCATCGACGAGATTCAGAAATTGCCTTCTCTTTTGGACGAGGTTCATCGTCTTATTGAGTCTCGCGGGATACGATTTCTATTGACTGGATCAAGTGCGCGCAAATTGCGAAAGGGCGGAGTGAATCTTCTTGGCGGCCGTGCGCGAATTCGGAATCTCCATCCTTTTTCCGCAGCCGAACTGGGTGAGGATTTTGACCTGGACAAGGCGCTCAATTTCGGGCTCTTGCCCAGTATCTGGGACTCCGATGAACCTGAGGAAGACCTTGCCAGTTATCTGAAGCTATACCTCGAACAGGAAATCATGCAGGAGAGCGCGACTCGCAATCTGCCTGCGTTCAGCCGCTTTTTGGGAGTGGCGGCATTGGCGAATGGCGAACAGATCAACTACCAGGCCATTTCCTCGGAGACCCAGATTGCCCGCAGCACGGTACAAGAATACTTCCGCCTCCTCAAGGATACACTTTTGGCTTGGGAAGTTCCCGTCTGGCATCAAGGCCATTCTCGAAAGACGGTGGAGACCGCCAAATTCTACCTCTTTGATCCCGGAGTGGCCAGACGGCTTCAGGGACGCCTTTCGGTGGTGCCTGGCACGACGGAATACGGCCATGCCTTCGAACACTGGGTCATGCATGAGCTGGCGACCTTCGCGGACACCATGCGCGTCGACACCGAGATAACCTACTGGCGCACTCAAACCAAGCTGGAAGTGGATTTTGTGGTTAATGACAAAGTGGCGATTGAAGCAAAGGCCACCCGGAATGCCAAGCCGGAAGACCTCAAAGGCCTGCGGGCCATTGCCGACGAGGGGGAGTTCCAGGCTCGCCTTCTCGTCTGCAACGAGCCGCATCGGCGCGAAAAAGATGGCATTGTCATTCTCCCATGGCGCGAATTCGTGCAAATGCTCTGGGCGGGAGAGATTTTCTAACGGGAGGTTGTTCTTTCTGCTTTTTTCGTGCCCTCCTAAGATGTTTGTGAGTCGCATTTGCACCAAAATCCCCTTGGATGTCTGTAACGACATCATGAAACGAATTTGGCTTCCATTCGCGTAGGTTCATTCCATCGTCACTTTGGATGTTTTTATGAAATTGCTACTGCTGTTGTTTCTCATGGCGCATTTTTCGCTCTTCGCCTTGAATGTCAAGGATTTCGGTGCGGTGGGCGACGGCGTGCACGACGACACGGCGGCAATTCAGCGCGCGCTGGATTTGGCGGAGGCCGAGGAAAGCAAATTCCTGGCGGGACATTCGGAGCTTCCGCCGTGGGGCGGCCACGGCGGTCACGGCAGCAGCGGGCTGGTGTTCGTGCCCAAGGGAACCTATCGCCTAAGCCGTCCGCTGGTCTTTGACCGCCACCATCTGCTGCTGCGCGGCGAGAAGGGCGCCACGCTGGTGGCCGCCGAGGGACGGGATCTGCTCTATCTGCACTGCATCAACCGCGCAATCGTGGAGGGCATCCGCTTCCAGGGCGGGCGGATTCAGCTGAATGTCTATACGGACAACAACGACATGTCGATGATCCGCGTGGAAAATTGCGTATTCGAGAACGCAGGGCAGGAGAGCATCCGTGCGTTCAATGCCAAGGCGAAAGAGTGGCGGGGCGTCCCGCCGTATCTTGTCCATCGCACGGAGGGCGAGGCGCCCGTGCTGGAAGGGAATCCCGAATACGACACCTCTCCGCAACTCTACCCGAACTCGACGATTTTCACCGTCTGCCGGTCACGTTTCGAGGGGAGCGGCACCTTTATCTGCGGAGGCAGCGACCAATTTGTCGTGGAGGAGTGCGTGTTCCGTCGCGTCGGCGGGACACGGCCGATTTTCCATAACTCTGGGCAGACGAACATGCGCCAGATCCACTGCAGCTACCGCAGCGCGGTGCCGGGCGGACCGACCGAATGGATGACGCGCGAGCCCTACGACGGACGGCAGGAGAACTACATGGGCGCAGACGTGGTCTGCGTGGAGGATTCCATTTTCGAGTGCGCCCCCGACGCACCGCTGTCATTCCTGCGCACCTCCAGCCAGCCCGGATACTGCAATTCCGGCATCCGCATTCTGAACTCCAAATTCCAGCTCGAAGGCGCGCCGTTGCTGAAATTCGCGCCTGGCTCGCTCGTCAATCTGCTGGATGTCAGAGGAAATCAGTTGCTGGACGGCATGTCGGCGGCAGTGGCAGTCTTTGAGCAGCCGCCCACGCGGGAGGAGATTGACAAGGAAATCCGCTTCAAGTACTTCGATGTCGCTCCGATGGAATTGCAATTCAAGTTTCTTGTTGCCAACAATGTCGGTTTTGATGAGTCGTTGCCGCCGGTGTTGGAGGCCTTCCGTTGCGAACCGCCGTCGCCTGAGGTTCTGGCGGAGACTGCCGTGGAGCATTGGGCGACCTGGTTCACGGAGGAGGATTTCTCCGGCGCGGTCATCCGGCCGGAGTTCGCAAAATTTGTGACGGAGGACCAGGCGATTCAGGCGGCGTGCGACCAGGCGAAGTCTGGCGACAGCGTGCTTCTGCCGGGGCGACGGCTGACCATTCACCGACCGATTCGGATTTCCAAGGGGATCGCGCTGTGCGGCGAGGGCACTGCGCTGCTGGTGGCCGCCGAGCCGTCCATGCAGGCACTGGTGCGCATCGAGGGCGCGGGCGAGACGTTGCTGGAGAATTTGGTGTTCGCGGATGCTCAGATCGGCGTGGACATCCAGATCGGCGGCTGGAGCCACGTCTTCCGCAACTGCCTCTTCCTGGATCAGCGCAACACGGCCGTCCGCGCGGAGCAGTCACCGAGAGCCGTCCTGATCACCGACTCGCTCTTCTTTGCCTATGGCGGTCTGCGCACCAACGCCGTGCATGCGGAAATCCAGCGGTCCTGGATTTGCAACCACCCGCTCGCCGAAAATATGGGCTTCTTCGAGAATTTCGGCGGCGAGATGGTGGCGGAGTACAACCTCTTCGTGCCGATCTTGCCACGCATGGACATCGGTGAATACCGCAGTCGCTCAGAATACGAAGATTTGTTGTGTGGCAACAACTTGCGGTGGTTCGACAACCATGGCGGCAAGCTTCTTCTGAACTGCAATCGCATGGGCGGCGAGTTCGGCGGGATGACGCCGGTCTATCTCTACGGCCACAATGCCACGCTGCGCTTCCAGGGCAGTTACAACTGGTTAGGCAACTACTACACCCGTTGCTGCGCGGTCTATTGCCATGATGACCCACGCGCAGTGCTTCTCCAAAGCGTGATTTTCAATCTGGAAGGCTGGCTCGGCCCCAACGCCCCCTACCACGTGATGGGACGCGACGCGGATACCGACCAGGACATCCCGTTGTTGATGCTCCCGCAAATCCAGGCTAGTGCAATCCTCTTCTACCGATGATGAAACGCAAAATTGTTGCTTTGATGTTTGTCTTGCTGGCGCTCTGTCTGGAATTCACGGCTGCCGAAGAGACGCCGCAGAATGCCGAAACCTACTTGGTGGTCGACCTCGTGACAGGCGATAGAAGCTTTTCCGAAAGTGGGCCAGAACTCTCCGATGACGCCTGCCGTACCACACAGCTCTGGATGCGGCGGATTCCGGCGGGAAGTTTCGTCATGGGAAGTCCGGAGGGCGAACTCGGCAAATGCGCGAACGAGCCGGCGCACGAGGTCACGCTCACGCAGGATTTCTACCTGGGTGTCTTCGAGGTGACGCAGGCGCAATACGAATTAATTGCCGG
>JAFXSU010000080.1 GCA_017525435.1 Victivallales bacterium | reverse complement strand
CACCTTCCAGGCGATCCTGCCCATCCGCGGAAAGCTCATCAATGCCGAAAAAGCCACGCCCGAGAAGCTGCTCAAGAACCTGGAGATCCGCTCGCTCTTCACCGCCATCGGCGCGGGTGCGGGCGACGACATCGACATCTCCAAGGCGCGCTACCACCGCATCGTCATCATGACGGACGCGGATGTGGATGGATCGCACATCCGTACACTCGTGCTGACCTTCCTCTTCCGCCACCTCCGCCCGCTGGTCGAGGCCGGCTACGTCTATATCGCCCGTCCTCCGCTGTTCAAGGTCACGCAGGGCAAGCAGGAGCGCTATGTCGAGACCGAGGACGACATGAACAACACGCTCACCAGCCTGGGGCTGAACAAGCTCTCGATGAGGCTGCCCGGCGGCGCAACGATGCCCGGCGACCTCCCCGCGAAGATCATCCAGGAGATTCGCGACTGCCTGCGCCTCTGCACCACAAATCTTCCGCGCTACGGCATCCGCGCCAAGGACTTCCTGGCACTGCGTCAGGAAAAAGGCACCTTCCCTGGCTATCTGCTGGAAATTCGCGAGAATGGCGTGATGACCTCCACCTACGCATGGAGCCAGGCCGAGGCGGACGAGATTGCCGCCGCGGCATCCGCGCGCATCCAGGCCGCCCGAGAGGCCGTCGCCGCGGCGAAGGCCGCCGAGGCCGCTGAAAATGGCGAGAAGCCAGCCATCGAGGAACCCGCAACAGTCGTCACCGAGGACGTCGAGAAGGCCGCCGATGTGCAATACGACGAGGAGGGCAATGTCATCGATGACGGCGCCGCCGTGCAGAAGCCGTTGGAGGACATCAACATCGTGAAGCTGCCCGAGGGCGCCGCGCTGGAGGCCTTGGCCGGAAAACTGCAGGAGCAGGGTCTTTCCATCCAGACACTCTTCGCCAGCGACGCGCCGGTCGCCGAGCTGGTGGACTCCAAGACCTCCGCCGTCACCAGCGTCAAGTCGCTGGAGGAACTCTGCGACGCGGTCACCGCGCAGGGCCGCCGCGGCATCTCCATTCAGCGCTACAAGGGTCTGGGCGAAATGAGCCAGGAGGAACTCTGGGAGACTACCATGAACCCCGAGACGCGAACCATGATCCAGGTGAAGGTCGAGGACGCAGAGGCGGCCGACAAGACCTTCGACCTCCTCATGGGCACCGCCGTCTCCCCGCGTCGCCAATTCATTGAGGAGCACGCCGACGAAGTCCTGAACCCCGACATCTAGGAAAGGTTAGAGGTTAGAGGTAAAAGGTAAAAGGTTAGAAAAATGGGAGGTCCACGCTTCAGCGTGTCCTTCCTGAAATTGCGAAAACCGATTTCCCCAAAGGAATTTCCCTAAAATGGCTGAAAACAAATCCAAAGTAATGAGTTCGGAAGAGTGGGCCGCCATCCACCGCACGGATGTGACCACCGAGGTCAACTCCCTGATGCGCAACGCCTACCTCCAGTACTCCGTCTCTGCCAACATCGGTCGTGCCATCCCTGACGTGCGCGACGGCCTGAAGCCCGGTGCCCGTCGTATCCTCTACGCGATGCTGCGCGGCGGCTACACCTACGCCGCTGGCCTGAGCAAATGCGCGAAGGTGGTCGGCCTGGTCATCGGCAACTACCATCCGCACGGCGACACCGCCGTCTATGACACCATTGTCCGCATGGCGCAGGACTTCACCATGCGCACCCCGCTCATCATCGGCCACGGTAACTTCGGCTCGATGGACGGAGATCCCGCCGCCGCCTACCGCTATACCGAATGCAAGATGGACAAGGCCGCCGAGGCGCTCCTTGCCGACTTGGACAAAGAGACCGTCGATATGCGCGAGACTTTCGACGGCAAGGAGATGGAGCCCATCGTGCTGCCCGCCGCCTTCCCGAACCTGCTAGTGAACGGCTCGCAGGGCATCGGCGTCGGCATGGCGACCTACGTGCCTACCCACAACCTCGGCGAGGCCATCGACGCCGCGGTCGCGGTCATCGACAACCCCGACATCACCTTGGAGGAACTCATGGAGGTCCTTCCGGGGCCGGACTTCCCCACTGGCGGCAGCATCCACGGTCTCAAGGGCGTGCGGCAGCTCTACGCCACGGGGCAGGGCGGCATCCGCGTACGCGGCAAGACCGAGGTGGTCGCCGAGGCGAATGGCCGCACCAAGATCATCGTGCGCGAAATCCCCTACGGGGTGAACAAGGCGGACATGGTCGGCAAGATCGGCGAACTGGCGCAGGCCGGAACCATCCACGGTGTCTCCAACATCGTGGACCTCTCCAGCGCCCGCGCCGGCGTGCGCATCGAAATCACCCTGAAGCAGGACGCGGTGCCGAACGTGGTCCTCAACGAGATCTTCCGCAACACCCAGCTGGAGGTCACGCTGCCCGCGCAGTTCCTGGTGGTGGATCACAACCGTCCGCGAACCATGACCTTGAAGCAGATCCTGGACGCCTACGTGGACCACCGCGAACAGGTGGTCACGCGCCGCACCAAGTATCTGCTGCGCAAGGCGCTGGAACGCGACCACATCGTGGAGGGACTGCTCGTCGCCCAGGCGAATATCGACGAGGTCATCCACATCATCCGCTCCGCCAAGGACCGCGCCGCCGCCCAGCAGGCGCTGATGGCGCGCTTCGCATTGGACGAGGCGCAGACCGGCGCGATTCTCGACATGCGACTGGCCGCCTTGACTAACCTGGCCGTCGAGGATCTCACCAACGAGCACAACGACCTCCAGGCCAAGATCGCCGAATACAACCGCATCCTCTCCGACCGCGCCAACATCATGGCGGTCGTCCGCCAGGAACTGCTGGACACCAAGGCGAAGTTCGCCACCCCGCGCAAAACTCTCATCGAGCCCAGCGAGGGCGAGGCCGACCTGGACGGGCTGACCAAGCGCGAGGTCTATGTGGTCACGCTCTCCCGACAGGGCTACATCAAGCGCTGCAATGCCGAGGAATACGAGGCGCAGAACCGCGGCGGCTCCGGCGTGCGTGGAATGAAGGCCAAGAAGGACGGCGACACGGTCCACAAGGTGCTCTTCACCCGCAGCCACAACGCGCTGCTTTTCTTCACCAGCTACGGCCGCGTCTATCGCCTGCGCCGCGCCTACGAGCTGCCCGAGGCCAACCGCGGCGACGCGGGGCGCTTCATCCAGAATGTCCTCCCGCTGATCCACGACGACGCGAAGCCCGAACTCCACGAGGAGATCCGCGCAATCGTCTCGGTGGACGAGAAGGATCCGGAATTCGCCAGCAAGTACATCGTGATGGTGACCCGCAACGGCATCGTGAAGCGAATGTCCCTGGAACTCTTCAGCCACGTCCCCAAGGCCGGCAAGCGCGCCATGACCTTCAAGGAGGACTCCGACGACCTCATCGATGCCCAGATGACCTCCGGCTCGGATGACCTCATCATCTCCAGCGCCAACGGCCGCGCCGTCCGCTTCGGCGAGGACATCGTCCGCGCGATGGGTACCGGTGCTGCCGGCGTGCGCGGCATTCGGCTGCGTGCGGCGGCGGATGGCAGCGTGGACCGTGTGGTCAGCTTGACCGTGGCGAATCCCGCCGACGACCTGATGGTCATTACTGCGGGCGGCCTGGGCAAGCGCACGCCGGTTGGGCTGGGCGGTCCTGCGCCTGCGGTCGCCGCGTCTGCCGATGCGGATGCGGAGAGCGACGAGGCGCCTGCGGTCGAACCCGAAGAGCCGGAGGAGGCCGAAGAAGTCGTGGACGAAAATGCGCCTGCCGCCGAAATCCGCGAAATCAAGGACCACTACCGCCGCACCAACCGCGGCACGCAGGGCGTTACCAGCATCAAGCTGGTGCCCGGCGACCAGGTGGTCGCCGCCATGCAGGTGGAGCCCGATACAACGTTGGATCTCCTGATGCTTACGATGCTCGGACAGGCCGTGCGCATCCCTGTGGCACAAGTGCGCCGCACTGGCCGCAACTGCAAGGGCGTGAAGGTGATTCGCTTCTCCAAGGAGAAGGATGCCATCGCCAATGTCTCCCTTGTGGACAAGCTCTCCGAGGAGGACGAGGCTGCCAATGCCGCCAAGGACGCCGCCGAGGAACGCTCCGCCGACCGCGCCGCTGCCTTCCAGGAGAAGCTCTCCGCCGAACAGGCCGCGCTGGACGCGCAGGCCGCCGAAGAGGAACGCCTCCGCCAGGAGGCCCTCGAAAACGGCGACGAGCCGCCCGTCCAGGAGTAGACAGGCATGGTTTCATGACTATATGTCGCAGGGGAAAAGGCCAAAGAGTAGCTTCTTCCCTTTCCCCTGTGCCTAAATCCAACTTGATGGATAGGACACTAACATTTCTTAACTACATGAACTTAATATGGCAATACACTCCATAGAACTGTTCACGGGGGCTGGAGGTCTTGCCCTTGGATTGGAGATGGCCGGTTGTCATCACGAGGCCATGTTTGAGTTCAATGGACAGGCCTGCGATACGATTCGCTACAATATTGCCCATCACCAGCCTTTGGCGGAAAAATGGAATATCCACCAGATGGATGTAAGGGATGTCCGTTATACGGAACTGTTCAAATCCATAGAACTGGTGGCGGGGGGGCCACCTTGCCAGCCATTCTCGCTGGGTGGAAAGGCGCGTGGGAGAAATGATTCACGCGATATGTTCCCTGAGGCAGTGCGTGCCGTGCGTGAATTATGCCCGAAGTGCTTTGTCTTTGAGAATGTCAAAGGACTTTTGCGTGAAAGTTTCGCCAGTTATTTCAATTATATTTTGCTGCAGCTTTCTTTCCCGTCAATCATTCGTCGAGAGAACGAAGATTGGAGCGAGCACCTGGCGCGTTTGGAAAAAGTTCAAACCAGTGGGCGTTTCCCAGATTTGTCCTATCGTGTTGTGTTCCGTCTGCTGAATGCGGCAGACTATGGTATTCCGCAGTATCGACACCGGGTGTTTATCGTTGGCTTCCGATCGGATTTGGGGCTGGAATGGCATTTTCCGAAAGAGACACATTCATTGAATCGGCTGCTCTGGGAGCAATGGGTGACTGGTAATTATTGGGAGGAACATCAGGTTTCGCGGAGGCATCGTGGCACGCCGACTCCACAGGTTTCAGCAAGGGTGGAATGGCTGAAAGCACATTATGGTTTGATTGAACCACCAGGAGAACGCTACCTGACCGTTCGCGATGCATTAAAAGGATTGCCTGAGCCGAGTTCGGCGAATCAAATCAAGAACCATGAGTTGCGTGTCGGCGCACGGCCTTACCCTGGTCATACCGGCAGTTTGCTGGACGAGCCGTCCAAGGCACTTAAGGCAGGCGCACATGGTGTTCCGGGTGGCGAGAACATGATTGCGTTCTCTGACGGCAGTTATCGTTATTATACAGTCAGGGAGGCTGCTCGTATTCAGACCTTTCCCGATGACTATGTCTTTGACAGCCCGTGGACTGAGGCGATGCGTCAAATCGGCAATGCCGTGCCGACTCGGTTGGCTGAGACCGTGGGGAAGAGCATTTTAAGGCAATTGGGGTAGGAGGTTTATCGTGGACCCAAAAATACCGATCTTGGAGCCGTTCAATCCACTAGACAAGCGTAATCTTGCCACGCGAAATAGGCAGGGGGCGTTTCAGCAACCGATTTATGTTGGAAAAGCGGTTCCTGCTGGGGCTAGAAAAGGCGGGTTTGGCTTAGGAGCAGAACCAGGTCAGGCTCTATTCAATCGTCTGTGTGACCATGCCAAGTCTGTTGACGAAGCCACCAATTTGGAAAAGGATGCATTTTTCTGTCGCTATTTGGCGGTTGATGACATTTGGATTCCATTGGCAGAATCTCTTATGATTGAACGTTTTGCGCCTCTTTTGAATCTCATCCTGGATGGTTTCGGCAACCATGATCCCGGCAAAGGACGCTACAATCAACAGAAGTCCCCATGGGACACTTTACATCCTGGGCGTTCTTGGGCGGAGCGTCTTCAGCCCAATGCAGTTGGGGAAACCGAACTTTATGCGCAAGTGACGCATTATATTTCGATCCACTATATTCCTTGACAAGTTTTTTCCATGCGGGATCGCTAGCCTTGTTGGAAGAAGGCGGGGCCGCCGAGGTCTTCCAGCAGCGTCAGGGGGATATATCCCATGACCCAGCCGGTCATCAGGCAATAGGGTCCCCAGTCGGCGTCTTGGGCGATGCCGTGATATTCCCGCAAGTCCATGTCGTATGCCCGCATCCAGGCGCCGTCAAACCTTGCATCCTGGCTTTGGATTTGGATATGGAGCAGATATCGCCGCACGCCCTGATAGAGGCGCTCCACTTGCGCGGAGAGTTCCGTCGGGAGAGTGCCGCGCCGCAGCAGTCCCAGCGTGGCGAAGAGATAGTTGTTGCAGTAGAGCTGGTCGCCGATTCGGTCCCGGCCATTGCCCGAAGCCACGGCCGCCTCCAACACGCTGGTGCGTTGAAAGACATCGTCCTCCTGGAAGCCGCCACAGGGGTCCTGGAGAGTTTCATAATAGTCCAGCAATTGCTTCAGGCGTGGTGTGCAGTCCACCCTGCCCAGGACATGCACACTTGCGAAGAGCAGGATGGCGCGGCTCAGCGCATCGGGTCTGGAATGTCCCATCGCCGTGGAGTCCAGGTCCACTAGCTCCGCGAAGCGCAGGACCGCATGCATTGCCTCGGAGGTGCCGTAGCAGAGCAGGAAGGCGGCCATTTCGCCATAGAAGACTGGCGTGCGGCTGACTTCGCCGCCAACGCCGTCCTCCAGGGAGAAGCATCCCGAATACAGCCCGCGTTCGCCAAGCCAGGAAATGCACGCCTCGGCGAGTCTTTCGGCGCATTCGCGGTAGCGGCGGTGGCCAGTCATCCGCCAGAGGTAGAGCAGTGCCAGGCCATGCCGCGCGGAGTCGTTGGCGTAGATGACGGGGCTGTGGTCATACCAGCGCAGGAAGCCCGAGGCGTCCTGGATATGACGGTCCAGGAGGAAATCCGCCATGGACTTGGCGGTCTCCAGCAACGACTGGTCCTGCGTGTAGACGCCCATGCCGGCGAAGAGCGCGGCGCTCATCAGGATGGCGTCCGTGCGGTAGTTCTGGCGCGGCGAGTAGTTGGCGGAGAGGAACATCTCCAGGATGCCGGAGGTGCCGTCGGCCTTCGGCATCAGCCCGCAGCGCCGATGCCAGGCGACGGCGGATGCCAGCGCGGATGCGGCGTCCGTGCCCTTGGAAATCGTGAACGGCCTTGGCCAGGTCTGGTCGAATGCCTGTTCCACAAGAGTCCTTTCCGTATGCGTGAGGCTGCTCCAGAGCGTGCACAGCAGGTCCCGCCATCGTGCGTAGGGACGCATGAAGAGTGCCTCGCAGGCGTGGAGATTCATCGTTGCGACGACGCATCCCTCCTGGTCGTCCATCAAAACGGGATAATGGCGCGTTGGTTCGCGGACTGGCGCAGACACTCCGAGGAAATCGCCGCCTTCTATCAGGATCTTTCGTGCCCGATTGACGTGAAGCGCTGATGGAATATAGTATAAATTACTTGATTGCAATATGTTATTATTATATAACAGGCACTCCTGGTTGAAGTGGCGCTCCTTGCCCATCGTGAACGTGGAAAAGACCTCGCGGGCCAGGTAGTTTTGCACTGGCAGGGCCTCGACGTAGAACATAACGCCCCGCCGTTTCCATTCCAGCAGCCGATAGAGAACGTCGAGACCGGGTTCGGGCACGAAGCGCTGTCCTGCATCATAGCAGGGCATCAGCACGCAAAGCGTCCCGGCGGGGGGGGCGGTTTCCAGCATGGCGTCCAGGCAGGAGAAACTCTCCACTTGGGCAAAGCTCTCCAAAAATGACTGGAATTTTGCGTTTCCGCCAATAAGCCTGATTTGCATTTTACAACTGGTGGTTTGCATCGACTTCGGAAGTCACGGATTTTGGGAATTCCGCCTAAATGTAATCTGAATCCGTGAAATTGCACTGCTGTCCGTGAAAACCATGCCTTGCGCTACGCGCGACAGCAGCAAGGTAATGTTGCCACGAGGGCGATTTTAACCAGCGGTATCGACAGCGTTTTTTGCCTGTACGCGCATGCGCGACCAAATAGGGAGGCATGCCCCCACCCCCTACGATGGTAATGT
>JAFXSU010000010.1 GCA_017525435.1 Victivallales bacterium | reverse complement strand
TCTAACCTCTAACCTCTTTCAGTTTTCCCCGAAGGAGTTCCAGAGCGCGATGACCGCGCCAGAGAACAGTTCCAAGCGGAAGATTTTCCTGGGTGGCAATTTCCTGAAACGAAAGATTCTGTTCAAAGCGCAGACGGATAACCTTCCGCAATTCCTCCGGCAATTGTGCAACTTCGCGAAGCACCTGCTCCGCCGTGCAGTTTGCAGCCACCAGTTCCGCCGGATCATCCGCCTCGCGCGGATCGAGGGAAATGCCGTTTTTTTCCGTCACAGTGGGAATTTCGTATTGCAGATGGCGTGCGCGGTCAATGGCGAGATGTTTGGCGACGGAGAAAAGCCACGGCGCCAACCCATCTTCCGGCAAAGTATCGGGAGGGTTGTTCAGCAGTCGCATAAAGGTCTCCTGCGCAACATCTTTTGCCAAGTCACGCGAACGCAAATATGGCGCAGCGCAGCTGGTCAGGCGGTTGGCATAGCGAGCGTAGATACTCTCGAACGCCCGAATGTCGCCCTCCCACATCTGCTGGAGCAATTCGCTGTCCTGCGCCTCGGCATAGACGGCGGAGAGCAAAAGTCCCGCTGTGTCGGAACGGGCACCCGATTGCAATACGTCAAGAATCGACAAAGAATAGCCCTGGTTTGCCGCTGGAGCATCCGAAGACGCCCCAGCGGTGTTTGTTGTCAATTTTAGCAGAGTTCCTTAAGCCAGCCGTGGGTATCCGGAAGCTTGCCCCACTGGATGCCGGTGTAGGTGTCGTAGAGTTTCTGAAGCACCGGTCCGCAGCTGTCGCCCGTAGGCATCTTCCAGCTCTCGCCCGTCTTCAGGCGGACAATCTCGCTGACCGGGGTGATGACCACCGCCGTGCCGCAGGCGGCCACTTCCGCAAAGTCGCCGATCTCCTTCATGAAGTCAATCGGGCGCTTCTCGACCGTGATACCCAGGTCGCGCGCCACCTGCTGCAGACCATCGTTGGTGATACTGGGCAGCACGGAAGGCGAATCCGGAGTCACATATTTGCCGTCCTTGGTAATCGCGATGAAATTGGAGGAGCCGAACTCCTCGACATATTTGTGCTGAGCGGCATCCAGATAGAGGTCAATCGGGAAGCCGGCCTGCTTGGCCATTTCGTGGGGCAACAGACTGGCCGCATAGTTGCCGGCCACCTTGACCATGCCGGTACCGTGAGGTGCCGCGCGGTCATACTCGTCCACCAGGCATGCGCGAACCGCCTGGAGACCACCCTTGTAGTAGGCGCCCACGGGCATCACCATCACGATAAAGGTATATTCGCTAGCCGGAGCCACGCCGATCTGGGGACCGGTGCCCAGCAGAACCGGACGGATGTACATCGTTGCGCCCAACCCGTATGGCGGAACAAACTCGATGTTCGCCTTCACGGCACGCATCACCGCCTCCTCGAACATCTCGATCGGCACCGGCGCCATGCAGCAGCGGTGGGCGGAGTTCTGGAAACGCTTTGCATTCATGTCCATGCGGAAGACGCGCACCTTGCCGTCCTCGCCGCGATACGCCTTGAGTCCCTCGAAGATCTCCTGGCCATAGTGCAAGCACTCGGCGGCGATGGAAAGAGTGATGAAGGGGCTGGTCTTCTCCTCGCCCTTGTCCCACTTGCCATCCTTGTAGTGATATTCCACATGACAGTTCACCGGACGATAGGAGAACGTGAGTTTTGACCAATCAATGTCCATGATTATTCCTCTTGATGAGATTTATGCCTCAGGGTCACAAAACTTGCTTAAACGGAAAACAATTTAATAATATAATACCTGAATCCGCACCCAAGCCATATTTGAGGCATTAGATTTCTCCAGACCGCCATATCTTCCGCAACCTCTCCCTTTCGTTGTATGTCCAAACTCACTGACCTATTCCAGCGGACAGACCGCCATCTCTCCGCAACCTTGAAGAACCCGGCCGCATGTGCCAGCGCACAACGCAAGTTGCAGGCGGTCATGGCAAGCCGAATCGACGACCAGGAGAAAATCCGCACCATCTACGCGCAATTTCTCTTCCGAGACCTCCATGGCGAAATCCTTGATTTGGCAATCCAGGCGGACGGGGGAAGCGCCGATGCCCAGAACGAGCTTGGCCTCCGATACCTTGAAGGAGAAGGCGTGAAAAAGAACGCCCGCCAGGCGGCGACCTGGCTGAAGCGGGCTGCCGATCACAATCACCCTGACGCGCAATACAACTACGCAATCTGCCTGGAGGAAGGAACCGGTGTCCCAAGGGACAAGGCGGCCGCACTGAAGTATTACCGCAAGGCCGCAGAACAGGGTAACGCCGACGCACAGTTCGCAGTCGCTTCCTACTATGACTTCGGAGAGGGCGTCCCGGAAGACCCGGCCGAAGCCGCCAAGTGGTACGCCATGGCCGCCGAACAGGACCACGCCGACGCACAATACAATCTCGGATGCTGCTACGAAATCGGCGCTGGGGTCCCGCAGGACGACTCAACCGCATTCCAGTGGCTGCTCCGTGCCGCCAACCTGGAGCATCCAATCGCACAGGACAAACTGGCGTGGTGCTACGGGGAAGGTCTCGGCACGCAACAGAATTTCACCGAGGCCGCCAAGTGGCTCCATCGAGCCGCCGACCAGGGCGTGGGCAATGCGATGACGCATCTGGGGATGTGCTATGAGGAGGGCGTCGGAGTTCCCCAGGACAACGAGCTCGCCGCCAAGTGGTACCGTAAAGCTCGTGAACTCGGAGAAGAGGGCGCGGCAAGACGCCTGGAGGCAATGCAGCCGTCCAACCAGCCATTTCACCCCGCAGCCGAAGCACTTAGCCTCTACAACGAGACCTATGTCGAATATCATGGTCGCCTTGCGCACCTGGAAGACACCTCCCATGACGGCACGCAACTCTCCCTCTGGTTCGTAGGTTCCCCCGAACTCACCACGGTTCCTGTCGCCGAATGCCATATTCTTCACTTCACGCCGGAGTCCGAATATCACGGAAGCGTCTATGCGCTCTTCACCGGTCGTGCCATCGGCACTACCGTCCTCGAGCATCCACGAACTTACAAAGGCAAGGCATTGCTCAATGCTCTGCAAGACCTCTGCCCGCAATAAAGAATGTGAAATGAGGGGCCTTCGGAGCATGACTCCTACGGCCGCCCAAGGGAATGAGCAATGAAGGGCGTATTATATATTCCACTCGCTACCAATGCATTATACCATATATCCTTGTTGCTTGTTCTCTTCGCCCCCGGAGTTTCTGGAATGCGAAATAAGCGTACCCCTCGCTTCTATCTATTGGGCAGCGAGTTCGCGGGAGAGTTGACGAACGGTGATATTGCGGGAAATGGCATCGCAGGCTTTTGCGCCGGCGGCCTCGCCCATCATGAGGCAGTCCCCTGTAACGCGGTAGGATGCGTGGGCGACGAAGGAGCCAGAGATGCATCGACCGGCCGTAAGGAGATTTTCAACGCCGAGAGGAACAAGGGAGCGGAAGGGGATGTCAAACCCCGCATTCCGGAGATTGGTCTGCTCGGCCTTGGAGGGTTCATGGATATCGACTCCGAAATGGACGTCGCAGATGCCGTCAACAGGATGGAATCCCTTGAGGACATCATCGTCGGTAATCTGGTATTCCCCCTTGATGCGGCGTGATTCGCGGACGCCGATGACGGCGGGGAGTTCAAGCAGATAGACCTCGCCGAGGAGGTCTCGCACTTCGCGGAAGTAAAGCATCGCCTTTTCGACCTGGAGCATGGCCTGCTGGCTGGCACGGGTGAATTCCTCACCGTCGGTCCCCTTGAGGAAGCGGATGTGGGTCCACTGGACTAGGGCCTGGCCGCCTGGACCAGGGAGCTTGATGATGCAGGGCTTGTCGAACGGGACATCCTCGATGAGCTTTTGTTGACTTTCGCGTTGGCGGTATTGAAGGAGCGCATACCAGTCAATGGTGGCATCCCGCGGATATTCCTCCCGGAGACCGCCGATTTTGAACATCATGGTCATGGGCTGGAAAGCGCCGTCAGAGGGTCGGCCGACCTCGAAGGGACAACCCGCCCGCGCGGCAATGTCGCCGTCCCCCGTGCAGTCGATGACGACCTTCGCCAAAATGAGCTGCTTGCCGGATTTGTTCTGAACAAAGACGCCCTTGATGGTGTTGTCCTGCATATAAGGCTCGCAGGCGGTGGTGTAGAGTAGGACGTCGAGTTTCGCATCCAGCGCCATCTGGTTGAGCAGGAGCGCCATCTGGGATGGGTCGAAGGACATGTCCCAGAGGCCGCCCCAGGCATGGCGCTCAGCAAGTTTTTCGCGGAGTTCCTGGTTGAGCCCAGGCTTGTTCCAATTGTCAAAGAAAGGGGAAAGAAGACCGAGTGTCCACATTCCGCCGAGTTTTCCACCATACTCGACCAAGGTGACGCGGGCCCCCATGCGAGCGGCCGTCAAAGCGGCACCCATGCCGGCCGGTCCAGCGCCAACCACCAGAATGTCGCATTCATTGCGAACTGGGATCTCAAGGGTCTGGGTTACACTTTGAAGCATCATTATCTCCTTGCAAGGACGGGAAAGCAAAATCTCAAAAGCAAGAAACGGTTTAATTCCTTAGTCGTAAACAATTTCTATGCTGCGTCGCGGAACATGAAGAACACCGCCCCCATGATGCAGAGGGACGCCCAGAGGAAATTCCAGTTCCACTTCTCTTTCAGATAGAAGAGTGCAAAGGGAACGAACACGGAGAGTGAAATGCACTCCTGCAGAATCTTCAGGTGCGCAACCGAATAGACCTCAGACCCAATTCGATTCGCGGGCACCATGATGAGATACTCGAAAAAGGCGATGCACCAGCTGATTATCGCGGCAACCACAAAATGCTTGTCCCGCATGTCCTTCAACAACCCATACCAGGCGAAAGTCATAAAGCAGTTGGAACAAATCAGCAACAGAATGGTTTGCAAAAGTTTCGGCATGTTTTTTCCTTTTCGAGGCTAATTATGCTACCTGTACGGAAAAGTTTCCCACGAAAAACACAAAAAACACGAAAAACCATTTCCCCTGACAGGTGAAGCCACTCCGGCATGGTGCCTGGAGGCGGCGAATTCGTCAGCTGGCTTTCCATGTTTTTTCTAGCGGATTGAGCGAGGTTGTCGTCGCGAACGCAGCGAGAATTCTTTTCGTGTGTTTCGTGGGAAAATAACCGTACAGGTGAAAATTATGGACAGAATTACTCAGCGTATGGGACAACGCCATAATGTAATTGAACCATCCCGAATAGTCGCACTATATTAAGCAAAACGCTGTTTTTTGAAAAAATTCACTTATGTCAAAGAAGATTTACGCACGTGAGCGCATCCATGCGATTGGCGGCTACACTCCTGGCGAGCAGCTCACCGGCCGTCGCATCGTCAAGCTCAACACCAACGAGAACCCCTATCCGCCCTCCCCTGCGGTCGGTCAGGCACTGCATGGTCTGGACTGGGAAAACCTTCGTCGCTACCCCGACCCCACGGGAAAGTCCCTGCGCGACAAGGCTGCCGAGGTCTTCGGCATTCCCGCATCGCGAATTCTCTGCGGGAACGGTTCGGACGACCTGCTCACCATCGCCCTTCGCACCTTTGTCGGCGAAGGTGAGGCATACGCCTATCCGGAACCGAGCTACTCGCTCTATCCCGTGCTTGCCGACCTCCAGGGTGCCTCCAAGCGGCCCTTCCAACTCACCGATGATTTCGAGTTGCCAGATGACCTCCTCAGCCAAGCCGCCGACGCAAAGCTCTTGATGCTTGCACGCCCCAACGCCCCCACCGGAAATGCCACCCCACGAAAACAGCTCCGCGAACTGTGCAGGCAATTCCCAGGCGTGGTCTGGATCGACGAGGCATACGCAGATTTCGCGGACGACAACTGCCTCGATTTCGTGGACGAGTTTCCCAACGTGGTCGTCTCCCGCACCTTCTCCAAGAGTTATGCTTTGGCGGGTCTGCGCCTCGGCCTCGCCTTCGCGCAAGAAAACCTCATTGAGGAGATGCTCAAGCTCAAGGATTCCTACAACACCGACCGCATTGCACAGACACTCGGCACCGCCGCGCTTGGCGACCAGCAGTGGCTCCGCGAAACTTGCGCCAAAGTCCGTGCCACTCGCGCCTGGACCGCAAACGAACTGACCTCCTTGGGATGGCAGGTCCTGCCCTCCCAGGCAAATTTCCTGCTGGCAAAACCCGCGCACCGTCCTGCCGACGAGCTCTTTGCGAAACTACGGGAACGCGGACTTCTCGTGCGCTACTTTGCCCTCCCCCGCATCGACCAGTTCCTCCGAATCACCATCGGAACAGACGCCGAGATGCGCGAACTCCTCGATGCTCTCGCCGAACTCGACCGCTGATGCGAGTGTCCTTTTTGCCCAGTACCGACCCCGCTGAAAATGCCGCCACCGAGGAACGCCTCTTCCGCGAACGGCCATTCCCCGTAGAGCCGAGGTTGATCTTCTACACCAACTCCGAATGCGTTCAGTGTGGGCGAAACCAAGACCCTCCCGCCGAATGTGCAGTCACCCTGTGCGCAAACCACGGCATTCCCGTCCTCAAGCGCATCTCCGGCGGAGGAACGGTCTTCCACGACCTGGGCAACCAAAACTACGCTTTCTTGCTTCCGCGCAAGGACTATGACCCGGAAATCATCCTCGCATTGGTGGTCGAGGCCCTGCACCGCATTGGCGTCACCGACGCAAGATTTTGCAAGCGTTTTAGCGTCTGGCACGGCGAGTATAAGATTTCTGGAAGTGCTTTCGCACTCTCCGGTCCAGCCGCACTTCTCCATGGGTGCCTGCCATTTACGACAAATCTTGACAATTTGCGACAATTCCTGACACCCGAGTGTCCGCATGATCCATCTGGACATTCGGTAGCCTCAGTAGTTTCTCCCGTCGCCAACATCGCCGAATTGGTTCCTGAACCTGCCGACTGTCGCGAGCGCTTCTGCACCGTCCTCGCCGAATTGGCAGAAACGCATTTCGGCTAGTCATAAAAAAGAAAATACCGATTCCTCCAATTTTACGGGGGCTGCCGTCCCACACACAATTCCTCATTCCCTTGGGCGGCCGTAGGAGCCATGCTCCGAAGGCCCCTCATTCCCTTGGGCGGCCGTAGGAGCCATGCTCCGAAGGCCCCTCATTCCTAATTTCCATGAGTCTTCAGGATCTAGCCGAAAAATTCGAGCAGTATGTCGTTGACATCATCAACGGCAACCGCCGTACTGGATTTGCGCGCTATTTCCGCTATTTTCTCTTTGGCGTCTCGCGAATTTATGCAAATGTCGTGCAGTTGCGCTACAACCTTTATAGCTGGGGAATCTTCCGCCAGCATCTGATGGGCTGTTTCGTGGTATCGGTCGGCAATCTGACCACCGGCGGCACTGGCAAGACACCTGTTGTGGAACTGCTCGCACGCACCCTCGTCGCCCGTGGCAAGCGCGTGGCAATTTTATCTCGCGGCTACCGAAGCAAAAAGCCACCACTTTCCCATCGCATCAAGAGCCTCTTTTCCGGAGACCCCGAAGTCGTGCCACCGCGCGTGGTCTCCGACGGCACAAAGGTCCTCCTGGACTCCAGCGTCGCTGGCGACGAGCCGTTTATGCTCGCGCGGAACCTCGTGGGAACGCCTGAGCATCCGGGAGCCGCCGTCGTCGTGGACAAGGATCGCTTCAAGGGCGGAAACTACGCCACCGCAAAATTCGGGGTGGACACCATCATCCTTGACGACGGTTTCCAGTATCTCCGCTTGCGCCCCTGGACCAATATCCTTCTCGTGGATTCCACCAACCCCTTCCACAACCACGAGCAGCTCCCCGTAGGGATGCTCCGTGAACCCATCCAGAGCCTCGAGCGTGCAGACTTCATCTTCCTGACCAAATCCGACGGCCGTGCCTCACTGCACCACCTGCGCAAATTCCTGCGACGGCACAACCCACAGGCGGAAATCATAGAGTGCAACCACGTTCCCAAATATCTTCAGGCCTTGGCTGATGATACCAATCGGCTTCCCCTGTCCAGCCTCAAGGGCAAAAAAATCGCTTCGCTCTCTGCAATCGCCGTTCCTGCCAGCTTCGAGCGCTATCTGGAGCAACTAGGTGCCACCATCGTTTATCGCAAGCACTTCGCCGATCACCACCGCTACCACAAGAGCGAGCTAATCAAGTTCTCCAAGGAGGCACGTGAGGCAGGGGCCGAGATGATTCTGACCACGGAAAAAGACGCCGTGCGCATCACCAAACTCCCCAAGAACTTCCTTCCCGCATATTTTCTGCGCGTGGAAATCACCATCCTGCACGGACACGAGGAATTCAACCGCTGTGTCGCCCAAATCTGTCTGGGAGGCTGACCACGACTATTTGCTTCGTCTTGGATGCGCCTTGCGGTATTCCCAAGGGGCAACTGGCAAATTGCCATCCGATGTTCCTTTCCACACTCCTTTCTGTGCTTCACGAGCCAGACGCTCCGCGATCGAATACGACTGGTCTGAACTATATTGAACATAATGCCAGACTATCCCTTCGCGCAACAGCTCCAGTGCCAGATCCTGACCATTTAGCAGTATTCGCCCCACGCAGCGCCCATATTGGTCGTCGTAGAATTTCTCGACCGTAACCGTTTCACGGAAAATCCTACGATCCAAATACTTCCGTGATTCTTTCCCAAAATCCTGCGAGAGTTCTGGTGCGTCAATCCCGTAAATGCGCACCCGAATGGTTTTGCCCGGCTCGACTTCCACATCACAGGTGTCGCCATCGCTCACCCGAACTACCTTGCCGGAGAATCTCTCGACCACCTGGACTGCCTTGGGTTCCGGTCCCGCCATCTTTTTCTTGCGGGACCGTGCCTCCAGCGGCTGCGCCAATGACACTACTAGAAGCAGTGCTAGCGCAATACAATATGTTATCCTTGCACTCAACAGGCTATCATTTTCCTAGAGGGACTCGGATCGCGGTTCTCTACTCGCGGGCCCCGTGGCCAATCAGGGTATTCTGCGGCTGCTTGAAGAGCTGGTTGGCATTTTCCAGCAGAACGCCAGTCCCATTCACCACCGCATGGAGCGGCTCCGGACCAATCACCGCATGCAGACCGGTATTTTCCGTAATCAACTTGTCCAGCCCACGGAGCAGCGATCCACCGCCAGCCATCGTGATGCCATTGTCCAGCAGGCGTGCCGCAATTTCCGGCGGGCATTTGTCGATGGCCTTGCGAATCGCCTTGATCATATTGGAAACGGGATCGCTCAGCGCCTCGCGCACTTCATCGGAGTCAATTGTAACGGCACGCGGGAGACGGTCGCCCTGCCGCCCCATGTCCAGTCCCTTGACCTCCATCTGCAATTTCTCCGGCAACTCGTAGGCACTGCCGATGTTAATCTTGATGTTCTCAGCCGTGCGCGGACCAATCTGCAATTGGTGCTTCTTGAGCATGAACTGCATAATTGCGTTATCCATTGCGTCACCGCCACATTTGGCACTCTCGCAGGAGACAATGCTTCCCGCTGAAATCACCGCGACTTCCGTGGTGCCGCCGCCAATGTCCACAATCATATTGCCATCCGGGTCTTCCACTGGCAGACCAACACCCAATGCAGAGGCAAAGGGTTCCTCCACCAACCGCACGGAACGAGCACCGGCACGCGCGGCACTCTCCTGCACCGCACGCACACCGACCTCTGTGATTCCCGAAGGAACCGCGACCAGCACACGCGGCTGCATGACCTTGAAGTGCCCCGTCGCCTTGCGAATGAAAATACGGAGCATCTCGTCGGTGACTTCGGCATCCGCAATCACACCATCGCGCATCGGACGAATCACCCTGAGCCGCTCCGAGGTCATCGCCTGGAGCTTCTTGGCATCGGCACCCACGGCACGAACCTTGTTGTTGTCAGCATTGATGGCTACATAGGAAGGCTCCTCTAGGACAATCCCCTCCCCTGCAACCCATACCAGGGTATTCATTGTCCCTAGGTCAATTCCAATGTCATTGAGGAAAATGCGCTTGAATTGGTTTAACATGGCTACCCCATAGACGCAGTCGTGAAACAGTCAATCGGCGAAAACCCAGAACCGGCAGGCAACTTCCCAAAGCCAGTAACTGTCTTTCAAGTATAGAGAAAAATATAAGCCGCCCTTTGACTTTCGTACATCAGGACGGCTAAAAAATCAAATAAAATGGACAAAATTTTCCATTTCTGCAAGAATTGGCTGCCCGACCTGGATTTGAACCAAGACAAACTGAACCAGAATCAGTTGTGCTACCATTACACCATCGGGCAACGGATAATTCTGCAAACGCCTTTTACGGCGTGCCGCTTAATTTAAGCGTATTTTGCCATTTTTCAAATTGTTTTCGCAAAAAAAAGGGAATTATACTGCGAACTTGCCATAAACCCCATGGGACTCATTGAACCCAAGCCTTTAGCCTTTGCTTTGGTCCGCCGGGCGGAAAGTGGGGATTTTCTTGATCGTGGCGATGACCTGCTCAGGCGAGATGAGGCGGGTACATTCGAACTGCCGCTCGTCCCCCTTGTGGCGCGGACACCAGAGGAAGTCGAAGTGGTCGAAGTTCTCGCGCATGTCGTTCCAGCAGGAGTGGCAGGTGTGGTAGTTGATGATGCGGTAGGGCGTGTGGAACTCGTTGGTAGGGTGGGTGAAGCCGCTGATCATCACGACTGGCACCTGGCAGCCCCAGGCCACCCACGACAGCCCGCTGGAGAGCCCGATGAAGAAATCCGCGTCCTTGATGAGGTTCACGCGCTCCTGGAGGGGGCGGTCACCGGTGAAGTCCTCGGCCCCGTAGGGGATGTAGTTCCAGTGCAGGCTGATGCCGTGGACCTTCTCCTTGTCGATGCACAGCACCCGGTACCCGTTGTCCTTGAGGAACTTGACGACTGTCAGCCAGCCGAATGGGTTGTTCCAGTACTTCGCCTGGCTGGAGGATTGCGCCGCGATGCAGACGTATTTCTCCTTGATCTGCCGCGGGGCGGAGAGGTTGAAGCGCGGCGGGAGGTCGTCCAGGTCCGTGCCGTCGAGGCCGAGGATGTATCCGGCTGTGCGGTGGAGGCCGATGTAGCGGAAGTCGATGGGCTGGTTGTCCACGTCGCCCCGGAAGAAGAGCCCCATGTAGTAGGAGGCATAGGGCTTGTAGTTCACCGTCTCCTCGGGAGGGATGAAGGTGATGTCGGGGTACTGGTCCTTGACCAGCGTGGCGATCCACGGCGTCATCACGCAGATGAGCTTGCACTGGTGCTTCTTCTGGAAGCGCTCGACATAGGAGAACCAGCCGATGGAGTCGCCGATGGTTCCCACGGGCAGCTGGACCATCACCTCC
>JAFXSU010000009.1 GCA_017525435.1 Victivallales bacterium | reverse complement strand
GATTCGCAGCAGAAGGGCTTCTATGCGTATGTGACTGACACCTGTGGCGGGAAACATGTGATAACCATAAACAATGGCAGGGTGGGCGTTTGGAAGACGAGGTGAACGAGTAACTGGAGGATATGGTCATGGATCAGCAGATTATTGTATATAAATCACTATTTTCAAGGAAGGTGAATTGGTGCGCGAAGTGGTATGTGCAAAATTTGCACATACCACTCCTCATGGTGCGGTCAAGGGTAAAAGCCAAATTCAAGAAGTCATTATCTACAACCTTGACGTCATAATTTCAGTCGGCTATCGTGTAAAATCCTTGCAAGGAACACGCTTTCGCCAGTGGGCGACGCGAATTCTACGTGAGATGTTGCTGAATCGACTTGACGAGGTCAAACGAATTGGCAATCTTGAGCGCCGGATGGATGCCGTAGAAGGCGACATCAAGCAGGTCAAGGGCGGAATGAATTACCTCGTCCAGCAGCTTTCGGCCCCGCCAGACCCGCCCCGCAAGCGAATCGGCTTCAACAATGGCGGCTCATCATCCACCAAACCTTACGGAAAGAAATGATTTTACAAAAACAGGTCTTGTCTGTCGTCTCACGTCCCGCTCGTCCCTCGTCTCATGTCTCACGTCTCCATCACCAACTTTGACAGCAATCCCAACTTGAGAAATAGGTCTTGTCTAAATAAAATCTGGTACACTATCCCTCGTTCACCGGGCGAGTGCCTGGAAAGAACGGCCCGTCCGGAAAGGCCTTTCCAGGACGGGCCTGCGGCGGCGAGGCTCAATAGGGTCCAGGAGACAATCCTCCGGGTCAGCTTAGCCCGCCGTCGCGTTTCGTCTAAAGGCTCAACAGTTGCATAGGCGTTTCGGGAGTCGTCTAAACCTCCCGGTCCAGCCTCCAGACAAGGATAGTATAGCATGAAATCAGGCATCGTGCACATCGGAGTCGATGTTTCCAAGGGAACGCTCGACATCTACGTCCCGCCGCAGCGCGGGGGACGTGCGGAGACGAAAAAGTTGGACAACGGCGTCGCGGGGTTCAGGACGCTCCGCGACCTGGCGAGAAAGGCGAAGGCCATGGTCTGCGTGGAGCCGACCGGAGGCTACGAGCTGGAACTCATCGCCTTCATGCACAAGTTCGGCGTCGCCGTCGCGTATGCCGACGCCCTGCGCGTGCGCCAGTTCGCAAGGGCCGAGGGTTGCCACTCCAAGAACGACAAGGTCGACGCGGCGCTGATATCCCGCTTCGCCGACAAGATAGGCGTGCGCGCGCTCTCCCCCGCCGACGTCGAGTCGGTCGAGCTCAAGCGGAGGACGAAGTTCCGCCAGACGCTGATGGACTCGCGCACGGCCCTGGTCTGCCGACTCGAGACGGAGACCGAGGCAGGCATTCGTTCGATGATAAGGGAGCAGGTCAGGCACCTCAACAAGCTCATCGCAAAGGTTGAGCGCTCGTGCCTTGAGACCGTCGCGAAGAACGGGGCCATGGACGACCTCCGCAGACGGTTCACGGAGGTCGGCGGCGTCGGGGACATCACGGCGGTCTCGATTCTCGCCGGGCTCCCCGAGATCGGGAAACTCCCCGACGAGAAGCTCAACAGGCTCGTCGGCATCGCGCCGGAGGAGCGGCAGAGCGGGACGAAGGAATGGCAGCGGAGGATATGGGGCGGGCGCAGAAGCGTGCGCAACGCGCTCTACATGGCGGCGGTCGCGTCGATCATGTGGAACTCGGTTCTCGGCAGCTACTACCGCAGAAAACGGGCCGAGGGGCCTCCACACAAATGGGCCATCGTCCCGACCATGCGCAAACTGCTGTCGCTCCTGAACCGGATCGCCAGGGACCCGTCCTTCAAACCGGCTCCAGAGCCGGAATCCACGAAGAGGGACGCCAGGGTCGGCCGAAAGAAGAAGACGGCATAGCCGTTCCGGGGCGAAACGGCCGCACGGCCCTCCGCGCGTTGTGAACAGGCGGCATTTGAAGCCGCCTGTTTGCAACGCGCACCTCCGTCTTGCCACGTACCGGTTGTGAACAGGCGGACGTCCGGCCAGCGCGCCCTAAATAGCGCTGGCTGGACGGACGTCCGCCTGTTTGCAACCAGCCATAAGCGATAAACTTCCGCATGGAGCCACGTGCAAGAACTTCTCGCGCAACATGCGGAATCCCCCTACGAAAAATTACAGTTGCTGACCTGTTTTGACAAAATGGGATGATGAGAGATGGTTGGAAGGTTGGTTGATGAGTTGAAGGTTGTTGGCGTGGAGTTCTTCGTTGGCGTGCCGGATTCGCTGCTGAAGGGTTTATGCGCACACGACGGCATGTTAATCATGCGATAAAGGAAGGCCAAAAGAGCGTTAATATGCAAAATCTGCACGATATTCAAACAGGACATGGTCGTCAGGAAGGTGGCTTGCTCCCTTTAACTGTCGGCCAGGTGAAATGCGAACGATAAAACCATGACCCACGAGGAAACTTGAAAAGAATTATTACCACTAAATGATTGAACAGATTGGAGGACACATGCGAATAATAACCAAAGAGCACGAAGAGGCGATGCGGAAAAATCGGGTGTATTGCTTGATTGTCAATACGCCAAGGCCTGATTTTACTGCGTTGCAAAAGGATTCGGATGAATTTGAGCGGTGGATTTCAAAAGTTCATCGCAAGGAGCGCGAGAGAATTGCACGCAGCAGGATGCGCACAGCATGATGGATATACAATCATTTGCCACAGACGATTTTGTCCTTGAGCATCTTACGGATTCAAAGGGGCATCTTCAATTGCTTGATTCCTTTTCGGTTGCAAACAATGCAACGGGGTTGGAAAGATACCTTAAGAGCCGAGCAATTCTGGATGAGGCGCGAAATGAGTCCAGAACATATCTTGTGAAGGATGTGGTTTCTGGTGAACTGGCCTGCTATTTCTCGTTGCGAACTGGCCTTATAACTGTGTCGGCTGGAGATGGGAGTTTTGATACGGTTCCCGCTGCGGAGTTGGCGAATTTTGCCGTAAACGCCTCGGACAGTGCGGCACACAGGAAT
>JAFXSU010000079.1 GCA_017525435.1 Victivallales bacterium | reverse complement strand
GATCGCCGTCGTCACGCTCAACGGCAAGCCACCGTGTTCCGGCAAAACGGCAGGCATCAATGATTTCAGGCCAGTTCAGGTTTCCGTCGCCCACCTCGGTGATTTTGCGGTCTGGTGCGATCATCGAGGGAGTTTCCGGAGTGAAAGCCAACTTAAGATCCTTGAAATGAACCAGCGGAATGCGATGTGCGACTTTACGAATGAGTCCGCTGGGATCCACACCGCTGAAAGCTGCCCAGAAGACATCGACTTCAAACCAGGTGGTGGCGGGATTCAGTTCGCGAATGAGCCGATAATAGGGCTGTTCGCCGTCAAGCGCAACAAACTCGTGGGTGTGGTTGTGGTAGCCGAGGCGCATTCCGACCTTTGCGTCGGCCACGCGCTGGGCGAGGCGGTTAAAACGCTCAATGAAAGCATCCCAGGTAGAGCGGTCAAAATGGTCGAGTCCTGGAAAGAACCCGCCGATTGCGGGGTTCGGGCAATTCCAAAGGAGATGGTCTTCGATGAAGTTGTCGAAGTCGTCCTCGATTTTGTCCAGGCTGACATGGGTGGCGACGCATTCGAGCCCCTCACCGTCCAGAATCGCCTTCATTTCCTTCCGGTCAATTGGACCGAATGCGGAAATCTGGATGCCGTCGTAGCCCATAGCCTTGACTCTGCGGCAGGACTCCGCAATGTCCTTTGGCGTCTGGGTGAACTTTCGGACGGTGTACATTTGTGCGGCAAGTTTGAACATTTTTTGCTCCTTTGGAAGCGAGGTTGTTTTAAAAGGAATTATAGTAATGACAAAATATAACCCCTAAATGCAGGATTGAGTCCCATGCTTGAAATAGAACGCAAATTCGAGGTATCTGGAAATACGGATGATTGGCGTAGGCAGGTGGTGAAATCCTTCTCCATTGTCCAAGGATACTTTGAAAATCACGGTGCGGCCTCGGTTCGCGTGCGAATTGTCGGAGACACTACGGCAAATTTGAATATCAAGGACAATTCTGTTGGAATCAGCCGAGCGGAATATGAGTATCCCGTGCCAATCGAGGAGGCACGGGAAATGCTTAGCCGATTCTGCAATGGTCGCATCGTCGGGAAAACGCGTCATCTGGTTCCGGCCGATGAAACGGGGCTGTGCTGGGAAATCGACGAATACCACGGTCCTTTCGAGGGGCATTTCACCGCCGAACTGGAGATTCCCACCGAGGATTTTATATTTCAGCGTCCTGCCTGGCTAGGAATAGAACGCACAGGCGACCCACGCTTCACCAATGCCGTGCTTGCAGCGACGCAATGCTGGCCTGAAGAATAAAACGATCTGACTTCAATATCCTTGCTGCATATCAGGCGTTATTCTCACGAGTTAGGTTCTTAACCCATTGATATCGTAAGAAATGTAAGACAACCCAGGGGATCTTGCCGACTTCGTCCAGGCAAGTGCATGCATAGACGAGCAGGACGGGCCAATGGAAATAAAAGGTTCCCAAGAATGCACAGGGCAGGGCGATTCCCCACATGCAGACAATCAGGCTATATACATCGAAAAAAGTGTCGCCTCCAGCATAAAAGACACCATTGATGACAATTGTGCAGAAGCTCCTTCCTATCATATAGATGGATAGAATAATGAACATCCCGACCACATAGCCCTGGGCCTGGGAGGTCAGTTTCAGGAAATGCGTGAAGAGCGGGATGACGGCTAGAATGACCAGCGTGCATGCGAAACCAGTAAGGAAGCCGATGAGGAGCAGACGGTCGCCGTATTCGCGTCCACGCTCGAGGTTTCCGGCACCTAGTTCGTTGCCGATGAGGATTCCCGCCGCGCCACCAAAGCCGTTGCAGAGGCAGCACATCAGGTCACGCACCACGGCGGCCACGGAGTTGGCGGCGGCGGCGTCCGGCCCGAGATGTCCCATCAGTGCGGTGTAGGAGGTGAATCCGATCCCCCAGAGCATCCCTGCGCCGAGAATCGGCAGGGAGTAGTGCCAGAAATCTGTCACGAGCAAGCGGTCAAAGGTCACGATAGTCTTTAGGCGCAATTGGATATAGTTCTTTTGGAGCGATGAGAATACGCACCAGCCCAACTCTATGACGCGGGCACAGACCGTCGCCAGCGCGGCACCACGGACTCCCATTGCCGGACAGCCGAAAAGCCCGAAGATGAAGATTGCGTTGAGGACGATGTTCAGGATGACTGCGCCGGAGCTGATCCAGGCGGAGCGCGAAGCGTGGTCGCTGACCTTCATGACGGCCAGGTAGCACTGCGAGATGCCTGTGAGCAGGTAGGACCAGCTCGCCACACGAAGATACTCCACGCCCATGGAGACCAGTGTGGCATCATGGGCAAAGAGCCGCATCAGCACCTGCGGAAAGAAATAACAGCCGATGAAGAAGGCAACCGAGACCAGCAGTGACTCCCGGATGCTGATGCCGAAGATCTTGCCCAGCACTACCTTGTCCTTCTTTCCCCAGTATTGCGCGCCAAGGATGCCCACACCGCCCACGATGGCCCAGATGATCATGTTCTGCACGAACTGGATCTGGGTGGCAAGCGAGACTGCCGCCATCGAGTTCTGATCCACTTTGCCCAGCATCAGCGCGTCCGCCGCCGCCACCAATGCCAGCATCAAGTTTTGAAGGGAAATCGGCAAGGTCAGAAGCAGGAGCTTCCGATTGAAGTCTTGATCGCTGAGCAAGCCACGGAAACGCATACAAAAAATATATTCTTAAATATTTAATAACAAGAATGTTATTATATCACTAAGAACCCTGTGGTTATTCTTCTTTGACCAAAGCAACTCGAATGCCGATATTGAAATATCGGTTGTCGGGGGTTCGACAGCGTCGATAGGCAGATCGGCAGGCTCGGCAGTAGTTTGTCCAGGCGCCACCGCGATAGATGCGTTCATCACCGTGCGTGCAATACGGATCGGTTTGAGGTTTGTCGTAGTTTCCCGTTTTGATGGCGGCGTTTTGCCAGAAAGCGTGGTCTCTCGTCCACTCCCAGACATTGCCGTGCATATCGTACAGTCCCCAGGGGTTTGGGTTGTGGTAGTGCCCGACGCGCGTGGTTCTTTTTAAATAAACACCTTGTGTAGAAGTGCCATAAGGGTATTTTCCATCGCAGTTGGCTCGGTCAGCATTAAGGGTATTCCCCCAGAAGAACGGCGTATTGGTGCCAGCGCGGCAGGCGTATTCCCACTGTGCCTCGGTAGGGAGATCAAAGCGAAAGCCCTCCGGTCGCGTTATCTCCGGGTTGTTGTTGAGTGCCTCGCAGAATTCCTTCGCCTCGTTCCAAGTGATGTTTTCCACGGGGAAATTACCGCCATCTGGGAACCAGGAGGGATTTTTGCCGATGACTGCCAGATATTGTTCCTGCGTCACCTCGTAAACTCCCAGCCAGAACTCCTGTGTCAAGGTGACCTCGTGGGGCTGCTCATCGTCGTCCCGGTTCGGTTCGTTCAATGGACTTCCCATGGTAAAAGTTCCGGCGGGAATATTCACCATTTCCAACGTCACGCCATGGGGCAGCGTGACCGTGAACCTGGGGCGCTCAGACAGGGTGGCTTCCTGCGAGAAAACCATCGCAGTCATAGCCAACAAGATGATTGAGATAAGAGTCATGAAAGGTTTACCAACAGAGGTAGGAAGTGGTAGTCGTATTTTCTGTCAAAAGATTAATATATAGTTGTTTTGGGGCATCATTGAAGCCGCCGCAAGAAAAACTATATCCTGAATTCGTGAATTTGCGTAAAGGATGTAGCATCGGCGGAATATGCTGTGGTGACCTCGTCACCAAAGTGTTAACTCACGGATTCAAGAATATTTCTATTGGCGTGCCAGAAAGTCGTCAATCATCCTGCGCGAGATGGAGCCGGGCTGGGGGATTGGCGGCAAGGGCTTGCGGACATCGAACCAGGCGGCCTCGGCAATCTCCTCGCCGTCCGGATGGATTTTACCGGAGGCGAAATCCGCGGTGAAAGCGGCCAGCAGGGTATGAGGGAAGGGCCAATTCTGACTGCCGAAGTATCGAATGTTGGTCACCTCCACGCCGACCTCTTCGCGAAGTTCGCGTCGAATGGCGTCCTCGTAGGTCTCGCCGGATTCGACAAAGCCCGCGAAATTGCTGAAAAACGGCGTGGTGAAAGTCCGGTTGCGTCCCAGTAGAATTTCATGTTCGCCACGAGTAATGCGAACAATGATGGCCGGCGAGAGAATGGGAAAGGATTCAAAACCGCAACGCATGCAACGCAAGGAACCATCATCGGAGGCAAGCTGCATTGAAGCTCCACAACATCCGCAGAATCGGTGTTCATTCCGCCAAGTAGCCAGCTCCAGCGCACGGATGATGGCTTGCCGCCAGGCGGAAGTCTGACGGTTTAGGAAGGCACGCAGATTCGTGGTCTGGAGCGTTGGGGGGAGGGCGTTCTCCAGAGGAAGTTGCTGAACGCTGTAACAGGGCACCCCGCCGATTTCTGCCGCCAAGATGATTTCCCTGAGTGGAATGCCCAGGGCGTGGCAGACCGCAATTGTCGGCAGTGCCCCTTCTGCATCCATTACCACTTCGCAGTCGTGCTTCAACACGACAATGCCCGCCGCTGCGGGCTGGGCCACAGTGACGGGCTTGGGGAACAACGGCGTGTCGTCCTGTCCTGGAAGATTCATTTGGTCAAAATCTTCAGCGTGTAATTCGTTGGCTGTTCCTGGAAGGCGATTTCGTCGCTCTGTCCCGGTTGCGGATAATTGGCGGAAAGCAACGACCACTTTCCACGCTGATAAAGCACATCGACCAGTTCCTGAACCGACACGTCGGCGGCCTTGAGCCGCAAGGTCACGATGCCATATTCGTCCGGCTCAGTGACCTCTTCCAGAATCTCCGGATGCTCCTGTCGAGTCTGCTTAACAAAATCCTTGGCAGAAAGATCGCCGCTTTCAATCCACACATGCTCAATCTCCGATGGGAGAAGAGCCAACTGGCGAAATCCGATGTTGGCGGGGAGTCGCTTTGCATCGCTGGAAACCATCGCAACATCAGCAATTGATTCATCAGAACTTGCACGGTTGAGCTGAAGGCGGCGGCTGTCCGCCAAGGAGAATCCTTCGTTGCTCTGGGTCGCAATTTGCTCAGAAGCCACGGATTGCCGTGCCGGGAAAGCGGTGCGGTAAACTGGCGTGGGTGAAAGCGCAAATGACTGAGCTTGCATGGGGGCGGCAGCATCGGAAATCATTGCTTTGGCGGCAGGTTGCTGCCGCAGGAATACAGCGGTCGTCAAGGCGCTGAGTCCCGCGACCACCACTAGCGCGGCAGCCATGGACAGAAGCCGATGCCAACGGAAACCGCCGGGCATGTGCTTCGGTGATTCGATCATCGTCTGCCAAATGCGGTCCGCATCCTCCCGTTCAGCCTCACGGAGGCAGGCGGATTGGATGCGTTTCGCCAACCCGGGCGTCGGACGGAAGCACTCTTCGGTCAAGGCATCCACCTGACGAAATTCCTCCAGCACTTTTTGGCAGGACACGCAATTTTGGAGATGTTCGGTGATGCGCACATCGCCTTCAGCGTCCAGCAAATAAGCACCAAGTTCTTCTGGGGTAGGGCAATTCACTTGATTTTGAGAATTTTCCATGGTCAATTCACTTTCAATGCCTGACGAAGCAATTCACGTCCACGGTTGATGCGGGACTTGACCGTTCCAACTGCGCAGTCGAGAATCTTGGCGATTTCCTCGTAGTCGAGCTGCTGGACATTGCGAAGCATCACCGCAGTGCGGTAGCTCTCCGGCAATGTCGCCATTGCCTTTTCGAGACGTTCCCGCAAATCGGCAAACTCCGCCTGTTCATTGGGCGAAGCATCGGAGGAAGGCAATTCAAGCCGCAGGTCTTCATCGCCTTCAGCGTTGGGCAGAGGCGCATCAATGGAGATGGTGCAGTTTGCCCCCCGCACTTTGTTCCAACGGAACTTGTTGTTACACAAGTTCACCACGATGCGGTACATCCACGTCGAGAACTGTGCGTCGCCACGGAAATTGCCGAGGCTTCGGTAGATGCGGATAAAGGCGTCCTGAACCACCTCTTCGGCGTCCTGCCGGTTTTGCAGGATGCTGTAGGCCAGCTGGAATGCGCGGTCAGAATGCCGTTCAACCAGTTGGTCAAATGCCGCCTGGTCGTGCTCACGCTGGAACTGTTGGACTAACTCAAGATCCGTGGGCATCGTTCGTTAGCTAATAAGACGCATTTCAAAGGAAGAAAGTTCCCTGACTCAAAAAGAAAACTTGAAATAATCTAGCCGCTCTGGCCGCTCTGGCCGGACTGGCGAGCAAAAGGCCGCCGGGCGCAAAGTGCGCGAGGCGGCCTGGATTTTCAGCGAGTGGTTCTCCGGGGGAGTTATGCCTTCGCGGCTTGGATGAGCGCCATGAAGTCGGCCGCCTTAAGGGCAGCGCCACCGATGAGACCGCCGTCGATGTCCGGCTGAGCAAGCAGTCCGGCCGCGTTTGCGGGTTTCATCGAGCCACCGTAGAGGATGCGGACGGCTTCCGCGCACTTCGGGCAGTACATCTTGCCCAGGAGTTCGCGGATGAAGGCGTGGACTTCCTGCGCCTGCTCGTTGGTCGCCGTCTTGCCGGTGCCAATCGCCCAGACCGGCTCGTAGGCCAGCACGATGTTATCCAGCTGTTCGGCGGTCACGTCGGCCAGATCCCAACGGACCTGCTTCTCGATGATGGCGTTGGTCACGCCTTTCTCGCGCTCGGTGAGGGTCTCGCCAATGCAGAGGACGACCTTGAGGCCAGCGGCCAGGGCGGCCTTGACGCGCTGGTTGACCGTCTCGTCGGTCTCGCCAAAGTATTGACGACGCTCGCTGTGACCGATGATGACATGGCTGACGCCCAGCTCGACGAGCATCTTGGCGGAGATTTCGCCCGTGTAGGCGCCGCTTTCGGCCCAGTGGACATTCTGTGCTCCGACTTCAATCGGCGTGCCCTTGACCGCTTCTAGAACCGCCGCGATGGTGGTGAAAGGCGGGCAGACCAGCACTTCGGGGGCGCATTCGCACTTGCAGGAGCCGTCGCAGGCGGCCTTGAGGTCGGCAATCAGCTTCGCGCCTTCGGAGGCGGTCAGGTTCATTTTCCAATTGCCGGCGATGAGTTTTCTACGTGCCATAATGGTATTTCCTTGAGGTAATGCCGTGCCACTGAAGGCACGGCTGCAAAATCAACTTCAAGTAACTAACAACTGAAATTGCTAATTACGAATTATTTGTCATCGAGCGCAGCAACGCCGGGCAGGACTTTGCCTTCCAGGAACTCCAGGGAGGCGCCGCCACCGGTGGAGATGTGGCTCATCTTGGGAGCCAGACCGCTCTTGTTGACCGCGCTGACGGAGTCGCCGCCGCCGATGATGGAGATGGCGCCGTTCTTCTCAGTCGCATCGGCAACCGCCTGGCAGATGCCCGTCGTGCCAGCCGCGAAGTTGCTCATTTCGAAGCAGCCCATCGGGCCATTCCAGACGATTGTCTTGGCCTTCGCCAGGATGTCGGCGTATTTCTTCACGGTCTCCGGACCGATGTCCAAGGACATCAGGTCAGCCGGAATCTCATGGCTGGAGACGACCTTGCGGGGCGAGTCGTTGTCGAAGGCCTCGGTGACCACGTTGTCCACCGGCAGTTCAAAGTCCACGTTTGCGGCCTTGGCATCGGCGAGAGTCTGCTTGGCAGTGTCAACCAGCTCGTCTTCCACGATGGACTTGCCGATTTCGTAGCCCTGCGCCTTGAGGAAGGTGTAGGACATGCCGCCGCCGATCAGGATGGCATCGACCTTCTTCATGAGGTTCTGGAGGACCTCCAGCTTGCCGGAGACCTTCGCTCCGCCGATGACCGCCACAAACGGATGTACGGCGTTCTCAACCGCGTTGCCCAGGAAGTTGATTTCCTTCTCCAGCAGGAAGCCCGCCGCGCAGGCGCCGCCCTTGGCCTTCATGTACTTCGCGATGGAGGCGGTGGAGGCATGGTCACGGTGTGCGGTGCCGAAGGCATCGTTCACATAGACATTGCCGTAGGTGGCCAGTTTCTCGGCCATCTCCTGCTTCTTCGCCTTGAGCTCGGCCTTCTTGGCGGCGTACTCTTCGTCGCTCATCTCGTCGGTCTTCTTGACCTTGCCTTCCTCGGCCTTGTAGAAGCGGGTGTTCTCCAGCATCAGGATTTCGCCCGGCTGCAATGCGGCGTCCGCATCATCAGCCTTCAGGCAGTCCTCGGCGAACTTGACTTCCTTGCCCAGATCCTTCGCGAGATACTCCGCAACCGGCTTCAGGCTGAAGTCCGCTTCGTAGCCCTCGCCCTTCGGACGGCCCAAATGGCTCATCAGAACCAGCGCGGCACCCTGTTCGAGGACGTATTTGATGGTCGGCTCGGCCGCCTTGATGCGGGTGTCATCCGTGATGACGCCTTCCTTCAGCGGGACATTGAAATCAACGCGCATGACGACCTTCTTGCCTTTCAGGTCAATGTCGCGGACGGTCTTTTTGTTCATGGATAGTCTCCTGGTTGGGGTTATGGCCACAGACTGTGGCCTGGTTATGAAAAAAAGGCAATGCCCTTAATATAATGTATAAAAGGGCACCGGACGGTTGTCACCTGCGAAGTCGCTGAATTTCTCTGATGAGGGCACTTCGCAGTTCGCGGAGCTGGGCGTTGGTTACTTGGCGGTTCAAGCAAGTCCAGGGAATTCTGTCCAGAATTGTCTGGATTTGTCCACGGCCGTCCACTGCGAGTTCCGATGGTGCCTGTTTGCATAGTTCTTCCCAATAAGCGAGATACAGATAATCATAGTAGCCTTCGCGGAGGGCTTCCCATTGGAGGGTGGGGAGGAAGCCGTTGCCTTTTTTGGAAGGATAACAGATGCATGCCTCCTTGGCCTCGTGGCGGTCATTGCCATCGAAATCATTGTAGGGATCGTCATTGGTGCGCAGGAAGGTCCAGGTCCAGGCACCAGTGGCCTTGGTACGATAGTTGAAAAGCCCGAGCATGAAGCGGTTGGAGTAGAGATTGCCGTCCTGCTGGAGTCCGCCGTTGGTGTAGCAGCCGGTTCCATACCACCAGAATTGTTTTTCTGCATCGAGAGTCTCCTGGCGGATTTCATCGTTGCGCGACCGGGTGCTGGAGGTCACGAAACCGATGTTGTTGTAGCAGCGGTAATCGAGGAACTTGCCGATATGCGAACGCACGAAGTCCACGTAGCAAGTATTGAAAGTGTCGAAGCCTGCCTCCTTTACCCAGCGGAGGGAACGGACGGCATCTTCGGCACCATGGGCGGCGTCCGGCTCGTCCACGGTATGGATGCAGTATTTCGGCCAGCCGTCCTCTTCGGCCATCTTGCGGATGGTCTCCAGCAGCGCAAGGAAGCCTGCATGGTATTCCGGCGAGTCCTTGCGAACATCTTTTCCCAAGGCGTGGCGCAGGAAGGAATCTGCGTGCTGGAAGGAGATGACCGCCACGCCGGGGAAGCCGACCTGGGTGTAGAGTTGCATCTCGTGGCGGAACCGCCCCAGGTTGATGTCGAATTGGCCGTCCTTGCAGGCGATCTTTCCATCCGTGAAGGGGTAGAGCATCAGTGCGTTCATCCCGTGCGCACGGAAGTCGCGCATCTCGCGGAGGATTTCCGCATCGGTGTAGTTCTGGTGCGTCCAGCGTTCGCCGTCCGCATAGAGTCCGAAGGTCACGCCAGGCGGTTCCGGCAGGGTAAAGTCGTCCACGGTCAGCTGGCAAGTGGCGAACGGCTTGCCGTTCCACAGCAACGGGGCGGAATAGACGCCAGGAGCGGCGTTCGGCGGAATGGCGACCTGGAGGCAGAAGAGGGCAGGGGACTTCTTGTCGAGTTCGACCATCGTGAAATCCTCCAGCAGTTCCGGAATCACTGCGTAAGTGTCGGAGTTCCAGTCGGTGCGCTGCGGCCACATCCGGGCCTTGCGCAGTTCAATGCCTGACGGCTCGATTTGACAATTTTCGGCATTGACCAGCGGACCGATTTCCATTCGGTTGTGCGAGAGGTTGCGGAGTGGATAGAGCGCAAAGAACACGTTGGCAGTCATGCCGGGCGAGGCCTCGGCGACAATGGTTTCGGTGATTTCCTCCGCATGGGGGAATGCGGTGGGACGTACATCACCTGGCTCGGCACGCTGGAAGAGCTGGAAGCCGCGTTGTTGCTCCTCCTCGGTGACGGGTGCGGATTCGCCTTGCTCCGTCCAGGGGATTTCCGTGAAGAACTTGCCCTGGCAGACCGCGTAGGATACTTCTTGGCGGTACAGCACCGTATTTCCCATCAGGGGGAGATGCTCCACGAGCAGTTTTCCCCAGTAGAAGCCGTCATCCGGCAATGCGATGGGATATTCAAACCACTCTTGCGCATTTTCAGAAGATTGGTTGGCATTTTCATCAATTCCCGAAACCAGTGTGGATGGCCAGGAGTTCAAGTCGTATTCCTTGAAGGTGATGCGAAGTCTTTCCGCCTTCTGCATGGCAAACTTGCCGGTTACCGCCCATTTCCCGTAAAAGCCATCGGGCACACAGGAGAACGCATAAGCGGGTTGCACTAGTTCTTCGGGGCCGGTGGCGACATTGGGTTCCGCGCCCTGGTCGAATTGCAGCGAGACGTCCTCGAAGCCAATGCCGGGCACCTTGGAAATCTCCGCACTCCAGACTTTTCCGAACTCGCTTTCAGGAATCGGGACGGAGAACTCCAGGCGGTTCTGCGCACGGCCGGTGGTATCTCCCTGGAAGACCACTTGCCCGGCGGAATCCCGCAGAGTGAGCGTCGCATGCTCCGCCGGATAATCGCCGCAGATTTTGCCAATGACGGCCGGGACATTCGTAAGCGAAGCCGCCTCATGCTCGGAAATGATCTGGAAATAGACCGTCGGCTGGGTATCGATGAGTTTCAATGGCTGTTCGGAAGTCGCCGGAACAGAAAATCTTCCGGCTTTCATGGTGACTTTTGCCGCATTCTGGACCGCGTCATAGTCCATCGTATAAATGCCTTGCGTAAGTTCTTTCCACTCTAAAGATTCCGTCCCGCCAACCGCGATTTCACCGGCTGGCACGAGTGTCTGGCCGTCCGGCGCGGTCAAGCGATAGTGCAGAATATTCTGGTACCTGCCGATCTGCACGCAGGTGAGGTCGAAGGCCAGGCGTCCCGAGGCATCCGGCATAAGATACGCCACGGCATGTCCGCGCGTCTGCAATTCTCCGGCGGAAAGAAGGCAAGCAAGAAAACAAAGAAGCAAGAAGGGGAATTTGTTCATTTTTGTCATAATATGTCCATAAATGTCAGAAAGTTATCGGTTCTTCAAAATCTTCAGGAAGGCATCCTGGTCGAGGGAATTGTTCTCGACGAAACTGCCACGCGAGTAGTCGTTCCAACTGTCCAACAGCAGGAGTTTTGCACCGAGATACCGAGCTTGTTCCAGTTGTCGTTGAAACGGACCGCCGTTTTTTCGTGGAATTGTCCAATCGTCCGTGGGACGGGCGCGGTTGTACGGTGCGCATCCGAAGTTGTCCGCCGCTCGAATCCACAATACGCCATCAGGCGATGGCTGCATCGCTGGAATGTCCATTGGACCGGAGGGTAGGGCAGGCAATTCATGACCAAGTTGCAGAAAACATACCATTGAGTCGAGTTCCGGTAAGGATGCATCCAACGAGAACTCCTCGCCAATCAGCACTACCGGCACGCCATCCTTGTTGCAAAGCCTGTTTGAAAACTCAAAAAATCCCTTGTTTTCAAGATATTGATAGATATTATTCCGTTCCAATGCGGGGGCAGGGCGAGTCAGACTTGTGAGCAGTAATGCAATTTGAATGGAATGACGCTCCGCCAATTCGGCGAATTTCCGATAACGTTCGTGAAAATCCTCTGCAAGCAGTTGGCTTGGTGTCACAACTACAAGCACCGCAGTAATTTTTGCATCTGCCATCCGGTCAAGATCCCGTTCCATACGCAGATTTGTCCATCCCTGGTGTGCTGGAACCGGTCGAATCGTTCCATGGGCAGGAATCTCCGGATTCGGCAAATAGACTGTCCAGACAGGAAGTGGCGTGGGGTCCTCTTCCGCCGCTGGAGAACTCGGCTGGTAAACTGTAACACAACTGACTACCAGTAGAAAAACAGACAATACAATATAATATAAGGACTTGTAGTTATGCATTGGACGGTAAAGAAAACTGTTCGCAGATTCCCAGAGGCTCGACTTCGTGGCTATGTAGAAGACAACGGCTCATGAACGGGGTATGAAGATAGTGACGGCAGTTCTTGCAGAAACGAACCGTGTCAGTGTCCGACAAGATTGGTTTGCTGTCAGACGTCGATTTGTCGCCAAACAAAGCATCCAACGCAGCAGCATCGTTGGAATGCCGCTGTTCGGCAGAGGCTGTCGCAGAAATTGCAATCCGATCCTCGGGAATTTGCCAGCCGCACATGGAACAAACATGGCGTTTGCCTACAACATCGAATAGGCCTTCGATGATTTCCTCTTCGCGGACGATAGAATGTATTCCGCATTGCGGGCAGACAAAATCCTGCCCAGAATGGTAAATCGGTTTGTCGTTGGATTCTGGCATATCCATAAAATAACCGCTTGGACTATTTTCGCTGGAATTTTGGCCAAACAAGCAATTTCTCATTTGGTCACCAGCCGGACTAATTGCGTCGCATAACCGGCATTAAGAGTTTGTTTTCCTGGGTGGAACTGCTGGAAAGTTGGAAAATCCCAAAAGAAAAGATTATGCGACGAAAGGCTCTTGGATTCTTATTCGGCGACAAAATAGATTCCGATGCTCATGGCGACCGGACGGCATTTTCCATTTTGGGAGGTCGCATGGCTCAGAACGACCGGCTTGTTACGGCTTTGGTCCCAGTAGCACAGCGTGGTGGAGCCTCCGCCATCGAGATTGATCGCTTCATAGGCACCCGCCTCAAGGAATATGGCGTTCAGGTCATCGTAGGTTGCGCCATCGCTCCATTTGGGTTGCCTTCCGTCCACTGTAAGTACATATAGGTATTGGTGGTCGGCAGAGAGGCCGTAAGCAGTTCGGGGATGCCGCGCCTGGTCGGCGCAGGCCGGAGTTGCCTTGCCGTCCCGCAGGATAATGGCGAATCCGCTGGCTGCCAGCCAGATCTCCGGAAATTTCTCTGGTGGAATTTCGTGCAACAGTCCAATTTCGCCATTTTTCCAGACCACGAAATGCACCGTGGCACGTGTATTATCGCTAATTACCACGCCATCGGAGATATTGACTCCCGTCGGTTCTGCATAGCGGTGACGATACGGCCATTCCCACGGCAACCATGGACAGGAATTGAATGCCACGGCCATGTCCAGCCCGCGTCCGCCTTGTTCCACAGGCTTTCGGCACTCTTTGAGGAACGCCGGCGTTGCCAGACGTCGGGTACGAATCAGAAATGGTTGTTGGCCTTCCTTGGGCACGTGGTCGGGCATCGGCTTGCCCCAGTCGGAATCCCGTCCAGTGGCGGTGAAGCGCAGTCCAGGAGTCTTGAGGTCAATCCGCAAGATGTTGCCTTTCAACAACAAGTCCTTGCCATTGGCATCCTTAATCTTACGGTCGATGGTCAGATGGACAATGCCCTCGTGGAGCACATCGCCCTTCCCCCAGTCCAACACCTGCGCTTGAATGCCAATGGCAACCCACAG
>JAFXSU010000078.1 GCA_017525435.1 Victivallales bacterium | reverse complement strand
TCGCCCCGAAGGATTTTCGAGCTAACTAGTTCGGCTAGTCCGGCTAGGGTTGCCCGTCCGGTGGTGGCGGTGGCTGGGTGGTGTCGAGGAAGGTTCGGCAGGCGGTGGTGATTTGGGCGATTTCGGGGGAGTCGGGCACTTCGCCGGCAAATTTGACCAAATCGCATGCAGAGAGGAACTTCTGCAGGAGGTCGCGGTGTTCACGAACCAGTTCCGGAGTGGTGGTGAGCAGTTGCAGGAACTCCTCGGTGGTGAGACGCGGTGCCTTCACGTCAAAGCGGTTCTCCAGATACTCGCGAAGGATTCCGGAGATGCGTTCATAGAAGCGCTTGTACTCGCCGGCTTCGGGGAGTTTCTCCGCGAGCAGGGCTTCGAGGTCGCGCTGGGCGATTTCGTAGGGGGTGAGTGGCGGCGTGACGACTAAGTGGTGCTTACGCAAAGTCCGCCAGAGGCCTCCCGCCACCAGCAGGAGCACGAGCAGGGCACCGCCGCACCACGCCAGTAACCGCATGAGGTCCTTGCGCTCCATGCCTGGCGGTGTGAGGGGCTCTAGAAAGTCGTCCTCAAGTTCTTCGGAAGGAGTGGGTTTTGCAATGTTCATCTTGAATGGCTCGGTCGTCACAGTCACGTCGTTACCTTGCCCGTCCTTAAAAGTCACGGTGATTGCGGGGATTTCGAAGGGTGGCTGGAGGGGTTCCAACTGGTAGCTGAACCGCGCGGTCTTGCGACCTTCCGTTGTGGGCTTGCTTTCCTCCTTAGGCTTTTCGTCACAGTCGAAGCACGGAATGTCATCGAAATTTAAAACAAATGGCTGGTAAGACGCATCGGACGGGAAGTCAAGTTCCACCACCATGGTAAAAGACTTGTCGTAGGGAAGTTGGTGTTCATCGTTCGTCGTAAGGATACGGACTGAAAAATCGCCGTCTGTTGGGGGTATTTTTTCCACCAGATTTTCCCCGGCGAAAGCAAAACCGAAGACTGTGAGGATGATAATTGCTATAACTTTTTTCATTGTAATTATATAGAATTATTTTCTACGAGTGCGTCGTTTGAGAAAGGCAGAGAGGTCACGGATGTAGTCGTGACCGGTGGCGAGGGGGAGCTGATCCACGCCGAGGCGCTGGAGTCGAGAAGTCAAAAGTGCCTGGCGGCGTGCGGAGTCTGCGGCAAAGGCGTCGCGGACGGCGCGGCTGGCGGTGTCCACGAGGATGGTCTCGCCAGTCTCGGCGTCCTGCATCTCGACGAGTCCTGCATTTGGGAGTGTCATTTCAGAGTCGTCGGTGAGTTGCAGGGCGACCACGTCGTGGCGTTGGGCGAGCAGTTGCAGCGGCTTGTCGTAATCACCACCGCCGATGAAATCGGAGATAAGGAAGACCACGGCGCGTTTCTTGAGGACGCGTGCAAGGAAATTGACCGCTCCGGCCAAGTCAGTGCCGGTGCCTTGCGGACGGAAACCGAGAACCTCGCGAATGACGCGCATGGCGCGGGTCGTGCCTTTGACCGGGGGGATGAAGAGCTCGGTGCGGTCGGTGAAGAGCAGCAACCCGACTTTGTCGTTGTTCTTCACGGCAGAGAAGGCGAGGGTGGCGCACAGTTCGGCAGCCAGGTCGTTTTTGGAGCTCTTTCCTGCACCGTAATATCCTGATGCGGAAAGATCCACCGCAAAGAAGACCGTGAGTTCGCGCTCCTCCTGAAAGCGCTTGATGAAAGGACGACCCTGGCGGGCGGTGACATTCCAGTCGATGGAGCGCACATCGTCGCCGGGGAGGTATTCACGCACCTCGTCGAACTCCATCCCCGCCCCGCGGAAGGCGGATTTGTAGTCGCCTGCCATGACATCCGTGACCTCTTTTCGGGTGCGGATCTCCAACTGGCGGATTCGTTTGGCTAACTCAGACGGTAACATTTTCTTATGGCCTAGCCTTTCTAGCCGGTCTAGCCAACCTAGCCGACCTAGCCGACCTAGCTTCTCTAGCCTCTCTAGTTTGGCTAGCTTTTAATCTTTAACCTCTACCCTCTAACCTTTAACCTTAAGTTACGGTACAGGCACGGTGTCCAGAACCTGCTTGATGACCTGGGCGGAAGTGACCTCCTCGGCGTCAGCCTCGTATGTGAGAGTCACGCGGTGGCGCAGGACATCGGGGGCGACGGTCTTGACATCCTGCGGGGTGGTGTATCCGCGTCCATCGAGGAGTGCCTGTGCCTTGGCGGCCTGCGCCAAGAAAATGGTGGCACGGGGGGAGCCGCCGTATTGGATGAGCGGCTTGAGTTGCGCGAGACCGTATTTGTCGGGGTGTCGAGTGCAGTCCACCAGATTGACGATATACTCCTCAATCTTGGCGTCCATGAAGATCTCGTCGGCGAGGTCGCGGATGCGTTCGACATCTTCGGGGGCGATGATGGGAGCGACGGGCTGGGGCTTCCGGGTGGTGGCGTGCTGCTGGAGAATCTTAAGTTCTTCGGCGGGCGTGGGGTAATCCACCATCACCTTGAACATGAAGCGGTCCACCTGTGCTTCGGGCAGGGGATAGGTGCCCTCCTGCTCGACAGGGTTCTGGGTGGCCAGAACCAGGAAGGGCGCGGGCAGGGGATAGGTGTGTTCGCCGATGGTGACCTGCCGCTCCTGCATCGCCTCCAACAAGGCGCTTTGGACTTTGGCGGGCGCGCGGTTGATCTCATCGGCCAAGATGAGGTTGGCGAAGATCGGTCCTTGCTTGGTGGTGAAGTCGCCAGTCTTGGGATTGTAAACCAACGTGCCGATGACATCGGCAGGGAGCAAGTCGGGGGTGAACTGGATACGGTGGAAGCTGGCCCGGATCGCCTGTGCCAACGTGGTGATGGTCAGCGTCTTGGCAAGACCTGGCACGCCCTCGATAAGGACATGGTTGTTGGTGATGAGTGCGGCGAGCAGACGGTCCACCAGGGCACTCTGCCCCACGATGACTTTGCCGATTTCACTGCGGATGGCCTGAAGGGTCGCCGCCTCGCGCGAGACCTTTTCACTGATTTGCTTGACGTCTATGGACATGGCTATTTCGATTGTTGATGGTATGGTTGATCGATGATTTGCTGGCATCCGATATAGACGCATCGCGGGGCATAGTGGTTCCCTTTCTAGTGCGGATTTTAAAGATTTCCCGCTGAAGCAATGGAAAAAATCACTCTATGCATTACATTACAATGCTTACCGAATCTTAAACTTCAACCATAACTACAATCGCATTCTCAACCGTTAGGAGTGACTCGTGAAAAATTGTGCCCCTGAGCGTATTCGTAATTTCGTCTTGGTCGGTCATGCTGGCGCTGGCAAAACCGCGTTGGCGGACCTGATGCTCTTCAAGGCAGGTGCCGTTTCCCGCCAGGGCAGCGTGGACAATGGCACGAGCGTCTCCGACTTCCGCAAGGAGGAGCAGGAGCGCAAGAGCAGTATCTATTCTGCCATTCTCAACTGCGCGTGGAAGGACGGGCATTTCTTCTTCGTGGACACTCCCGGCGGAACCGATTTCTGCGGTGAGGCACTCAACGCCATCAACGCAGCCGATCTGATGGTGCTGGTGGTGGACGCAACCGCCGGCATTGGCCCCGGAACCATCCGCGCCTGGCGCATGGCCCGCGACCTCCATCTGCCTCGGATGGTCTTTATCAATGGACTGGACCGCGACAATGCGGACTACGAGGGCATTCTGGACAACCTGCGCCAGAGCCTCGTCAAGAACAACTCCGTGCCGATGACCAAGCCGGTCGGTGCCAAAGCGAATCTCTCCGGTGTGACCAGCGTGCTTTCCGGCGGTGACGAGGAGGCCCACATGGAACTGGTGGAGGCCGTCGCTGGTTCCGATGACGAGCTGATGGAGAAATACATGGAGACCGAGACGCTCAGCGAAGAGGATCTGCTCCATGGTCTGCGCAAGGCGCTCCTGACCGAGAACCTCATCCCTGTCTTCGCGGGTTCCGTGGCGAAGGACATCGGCGTGGCCGAAATGATGGATTTCATCTTGGACTATGGTCCCGCACCCGCTGATGATGTTCCGGCGAAACTCGCCAGTGGCAAACTCGACCGCAAGGGCGCTGCCGCCACGGGCTATGTCTTCAAGTCGGTCAACGACACTTTCATTGGCCAGCTCAGCTACATCCGCATTCTCTCCGGCACCTTCAAGAAGGATCTCGACCTGACCAACACCTCCAACCAAAACAAGGAGCGTCTGGGCAACCTTCTGCTGATTCAAGGCAAGAATCAGGAAGCCATCGACGAGGCCGGCCCTGGCGAGATTGTCGCCGTTGCCAAATTGAAGAACACGGGCATGCTGGATGTGCTCACCACTGGCGCCACGGATGTGGTTTACGAGCCGGTTGCCTACCCGCAGCCCACCACCAT
>JAFXSU010000077.1 GCA_017525435.1 Victivallales bacterium | reverse complement strand
GTTAAGGCTATATTCCCCTTGACGGCACTTAACTAAGCTGGTTTTTCAAGCTGCAGGGGTACGGGGGCGGCAGCTCCCGTAGAATTTGTAGAAGTGCAATCAAGTAATCAGGTGCCTTCTTTGTGCAATAAAGCGTTTTTAAACACTCGTATTGAGTTGATTTTTCTGGAGTTCGCTATTTTCCCGATGACTCCAGAGATAATATGCGGGGATAAGGATGACGCACGCGCCAATCCAAGCCAGCGGAGAAGATAGGCATACGCCACGGTAGCCGATGAATCTTGGAAGGATAATCGCACCGGACATACGCCCAAGCAGTTCGATGACAGCGGCGACCAGTGGCCATAATGGCAGACCGACGCTTTGCATCACATTGCGATATACGAACATCGTCCCGATGGCGAAGTAGAAGGTGACGACGGTTTGGAAATAGACTCGTGCGAGGTGTAGCACCTCGGCGTCAGGCTCCTTGAGGAAAAGCGCGGTCATCGCGTCGTCCCCGAAGAAACAGATCACACCGGCGATGACGCACCATGGGATGGTGAGTCCCACGAGAGTCTGGTTGATGCCTTGGCGGATTCGTTGAAGTTGTTGTGCGCCAAAGTTTTGAGCTACGAATGTCCCCAAGGCGATGCCGAAGGTGGGCAACGGGTTGGAGAGGATCATGCTGATTTTGTTGGCAATGGTAATGCCTGCGACGGCCGTGGGACCGAAGTCATTGACTGCAACTTGGAGGATGACGGCTCCCAGTGCGATGATGGAGAAGTGGAAGCCCATCGGGATGGCTTGTTTCAGTAGGTCGGAGTACATTCGGTCACTGCTCTGCCAGTCGGAATGGCGTAGTCGCAGGATGGGGAAATGGCGGGAGACGAACCACAGGCAGCAAAGGGCGGAAAGCAGTTGCGAAAGCACGGTCGCCCATGCCGCGCCCGCTACGCCCATCCCGAAATGCAGGATGAAAAGCAAATCCAGGAGGATGTTGACAACCGACGAGAGGATGAGGAAATAAAGCGGGGTACGGCTGTCCCCGAGGGCGCGGATGATGGCGGAGAGCGTGTTGTAGAAGAAGGTTGCACCCAGTCCGATGAAAAGAATGCGCAAGTAGGTTGTCGCGTCATCCAGCAATTCCGATGGAGTGCGCATCGCACGGAGCATCCATCGTGTGCTTGGCACGCAGATGGCAGTCAGAATGATGGTTGTGATGATCGAAAGGACTACCGAATGGGTAACCGAACGCCGCAGACCCTGTTCGTCTTTGGCCCCGAAACGCTGGCCGATGATGACTCCGAAGCCGCTGGACATCCCGAAACAGAAACCGATAATCGCGAAGACCAAAGCGCCTACCGCTCCGACCGCCGCCAAAGGTTCCTTTCCCAAGGTCCGTCCGACAATCAGCGTGTCCACCACGTTGTAAAGTTGTTGAAAGGCGTTGCCAATCAATAGCGGGATGGAGAATAGGAGAATCAGTCTCAGCGGATTCCCTTTGGTCATGTCTTTGATCATGGGGCGGACTCCTCTGCGGACGTGGCTTGGGGAGCTGAGGGGAGGAGCTGTGCCAGAATCACGGCGGCGAGGATGGCCGTGCAACCGGCCAATTCGCGAAGGGAGAGAGTTTGCTTCAGGAACAACCACCCGCCGACTGCGCTGAAGACGGACTCCAGGCTCATGAGCAAGGTCGCAATTACTGGCTGAACAAACTTTTGGCCGACGATCTGGAGCGTATAGGCAACGCCACTGGAGAGCACCCCGCAGTAAAGCAGTGGCCCTAGTGCGGCCAGTATATCGCTGCCATGGAAGGACTCGCCTAGTAGCAGTGCGACAGGGACTGAGACCAGCCCCGCTGTCAGGAATTGCAGGCAGGCGAGCCGTACACAATCGACTTTCTGAACAAAGTGGTCAATGGTAAGAATTTGAAGAGAAAAAACCAAGGCGCAGGACAGCAGCCAGAGGTCGCCGATTTCAAAGCCTGTGTGAATCGAAAGACCACACAAAAGTGCCAGTCCGACGAGTGCCAGCACTACGGCCAGCCAGATGCCCCATGCGACTCGACGCTTCAGAAACAACCAACCCAACAATGGCACGATAATGACGTAGAGGGCGGTCAGAAAACCCGCCTTGGCAGTTGTGGTGGACTGGATGCCGATTTGCTGCAGAAGGCTCGCAACACCCAGGAAGAAACCGCATGCCACGCCGCCAATCAGGAGACAGCGCCGTTCGGCGGGCGACTTGGCGTTTCCCCATACGCTTGGTCGTTGATGCCCCAGGAAGTCCAGCAGTGCAATGCAGGGCACCAAAGCCAATGCGCCGATGAAGGAGCGCATTGCGTTGAAAAAACAGGGCCCCAGGTGCTTCATCCCTACCGACTGAGCGGAAAAGGCGAAGCCCCAGATGAGCGCTGTCAATAGCAGTGCCAGCACTCCGAGCAATTCGTTGCGTTTGGCAGAATTCATGATGAACGGAAGATGATTTAGGACAAACTATTAATATAAACCCTGAATCCGTGAATTTGCGTAAAGGATGTACTGCCGGCGCCCTCGCCGACAGAAAATGCGTTGTGCTGGTGCCGCGCCAGCACAGAGTAAAACTTACGGATTCAGGTAAACCTCTGTCATGATTCCCAAATGAATTTGGTGGAAATGCCCGCAGGTTTTTGTGTGCATGATATAATATAGAAAATCCCTTTTTACCCACCGCAAAGAGGTTACTATGCCCACGAAGAAATCCCCTGTCTCGCCCAAGCGCTTCTACTACTTCAATTCCACCCACTGGGACCGCGAGTGGTATCAGCCGCTCCAGAAGTACCGTCACTATCTGGTGCAGAATGCGGCGGGAATCCTGGATGCGCTGGAGCACACCAAGGACTTCCAGAAGTTCGTCTATGACGGACAGACCATCGTGCTAGAAGACATCTGCGAGATTCGCCCGGAGTTGCGGAAGCGGCTGGAGAAGCAGATCAAGGCGGGACGTCTGATTGTCGGACCGTGGTATGTGATGCCGGATGAATTTCTATGCACGGGCGAGGGAATTATTCGTAATTTGTTGATAGGTAAAGAGTTGGCAAAATCATACGGTCATGATGCCTGGCCGGTGATGTATGTCTGCGACATCTTTGGGCACATCGCACAGACGCCGCAGATCGCGGCGGGTTTCGGTCACGAGTTGGCGGTCATCTGGCGTGGAACCACACAGGAGTTCCCGCCGTATTTCCAGTGGGAGTCCCCGGACGGCACGCGGATGCCCACGATGAAGCTATCCAGCACGTGCGGATACTGCTCGTTTACTCTGGAAGTGAACAAGATTTGGGACATCGACATTCCAGAAGCGCAGTTCAAGGAGAATTTCGCGAAGCTCATGGAGAACATCGGTCCCTACTTCGGCGAGGGCGTGGCGCTGCTGGACGGCTGTGACCACCAGCAGGTCCACCACCAGACACCGCAGTACTTGAAGTGGATTCAGGAGATGTATCCGAAGGCGGAGGTCATCCACAGCGACTTCCGCGACATCGTTCCCAACGAGTTTGGCGCGAAGGCGAAGCGTCCGGTAATCGCGGGCGAATTGATCCACACCTGCGAGAAGGAGCCAAACAACACCTGGATGATTCCGCACACGCTCTCCAGCCGGTACGACATCAAGCAGTGGGAGGACCGTTGCGCCGACCGCCTGGAGTTGTCGGCGGACATCGTGCAGGCCGCTGAGGTCGCCCGTGGCAATGCGGAGAACGTCCCGTTCCTCAAGTATGCCTGGAAGCAATTGATCAAGGACCACCCGCATGACTCCATCTGCGGCTGCTCAATCGATGCGGTGCACCGCCAGATGCTCGCGCGTTTCGAGGAAATCGACCAGCTTGCCGACGAATTGGAACTCGACCCGCGCAATGCGGACTTCGAGCGGCTTACCGGCACCGACATCC
>JAFXSU010000008.1 GCA_017525435.1 Victivallales bacterium | reverse complement strand
CCACGGTCCTGACCAGCTCCGTCCGTCAGTCGGACGGGCGGTGGCGTATTACACTCAAAAATTATGGGTCTGCCGAGACCATCCAATTTGCGGACGGTACTTCTTTCGATTTGCCCGAAGAGGCGCTTCGCATAATCGAGGTCGGCAAGTAAGTGTTTTCGTTTTTTTGACATGAGGAAGCCCACACCGATTGCAGTGGAACGGCTGGAAGTCTCTAATATTTCTGGCAAAGTGCGTAATCCAATGTATATTTATTAAATATGAGTACAATTACCATAGTCGGTGCTGGAATGATGGGAAGCGCAATGTGCTTTCCATGCCGTGATAATGGCCATGTCACACGGTTGGTCGGGACAGAATATGACAAAGATGTCATTCTGCGTATAAAACAGGACAATTTTCACCCACGTCTGAATTGTCAGTTGCCGGAAGGCGTGGTCGCCTATCCGTTCGAGGAACTGGACGAGGCGCTGAAGGGCTGTGACTTGCTGATTTCGGGCGTGCCATCCTTTGGCGTGGATTGGTTTGCCAAGGAGGTCCTTTCGCGGATTCCGGATGACCTCGTGGTTTTGTCCTTGACCAAAGGCCTGGAGGACGAGCCGGATGGAACGCTGGTTCCGATCTCCATCGCCTACAACAAGTACAAACTCCCAGCGGGGAGGCACCTCTCCATCAATTCGATTGGCGGTCCGTGCATCAGCTCGGAATTGTGCAACCGCCATCATACCTCGGTTGCTCTGTGTGGGGACGATTCGGACACGCTTCATTGGATCAAGTCCCAGCTGATCACGACCTACTACCACATTCAGCCGACGCGGGATGTCATCGGCATCGAGTGCGCGGTGGCGATGAAGAATGCCTATGCGGTGGGAGTCTCGTTGGCGATCGGTCTGGCGCAACGGCAGGGGGTTCCCTTGAGCAATCCGCAGGCGTCGTTGTTTGGCCAGTCGGTTCGAGAGATGTTGCGCCTGGTGCATCTGCTTGGTGGCCAGACGGAGAGCGTGATCTATGCGACGAGCGACCTCTATGTCACCATCAACTCTGGCCGAAACCGCCGTTTGGGCGAGGCTTTGGGCAGAGGGCTGACAATACAAGAGGCGCTGGAGAAGTTCCCAGGCATGACATTGGAGTCCATCCCCATCATCACGCGTGCCGCGCGAGCACTTCGGAAGCGTCACGAGCTGGGCACGGCGAATTTCAACAAGTTCCCTTTGCTGAGACATTTGGATGAAATCATCAACCAAGGTGCACCAGTCCGGATTCCATGGAATGAATTCGGCTGAAAGAATTGCCCCTTGACGGTCGTCTCGCTTATGCTTTGTTTTTGTTTCCCAAACAATACCAACCATTCGTAACTTGCTTCACACCATGAAAAACATCCTGCTTTCTCTGAGCGCGTTCATCGCAGTTTTCGCCATTCTCCTTGTTGGTTGCAACAAGAACGAGGAGGCTGCTGATACCACCATGCCTCGTCCGGTCGGCGGGGCCGTCAAATTCGTTCTTCGCGTCGGTTTTGACGCGGAGTTCCCGCCCTACGGCTTCCGCGATGAGGATGGCAACCTGGTCGGCTTCGACCTGGATCTGGCCAAAGAGGTCGCAAAACGCCGCGGCTGGGGCATCGAACTCAAGCCGATTGACTGGGACGCCAAGGACGCCGAGCTGAACTCCGGCACCATCAACTGCATCTGGAACGGCTTCACCATCAACGGCCGAGAGGAACTCTACACCTGGACCGAGCCGTATGTGGACAACTCGCAGGTCGTGCTGGTCAAGAACTCCAACGGGATCAAGGCGTTGGCGGATTTGGCGGGGCGCGTCGTGGAGGCGCAAGCGGACTCCTCCGGGTTGGCTGCGATCAACGACGAGGAGCACGCCGAATTGAAGGCGGGGCTTAAGAAGGTCGTCGAGGTCCCGAATTTCAACCAGGCGTTCATGGAACTGGAAGCCGGCGTCTGCGACGCAGTCGTGGTGGACGAGGGCGTGGCGCTCTCCTTCATCAAGGATCACGCCGCCGATTTCAGCATCCTGGAGGAGACTTTGAAGTCCGAACAATACGGTGTCGGCTTCAAGCTGGGCAACGAGGAATTGCGCGACCAGGTGCAGGAGACCCTCAACGAGATGATTGAGGACGGAACCTTCAAGACCATCTCCGAGAAGTGGTTTGACGGCAAGGACGTCACCATCCGCAAGTAAACTCCGCATCGTTTGCCCAGGGCCGTGATGGCTCTGGGCATTCTTCAAATTGCAAACCAACCGACCATGAGTGGCTCCATCCTGCTATCGACCCTGCGCCAATTGGCCACCGGCTTTGGGATGACCGTGGCGATTTTCGTGTTTACGTTGCTATTCTCCATGCCTCTGGGGCTTGGGTTGTGCAATGTTCGGATGAGCCGGCGGTGGTTTTTCTCGTGGCCGGCTCGGCTGTACATCTCGGTGATGCGCGGAACGCCGTTGATGCTTCAGATTTTGATGATCTTCTTCGGACCGTACTACCTTTTCAAGATGTCGCTGAGCGATGCCTACCGCTTTCCGGCGGTCATCATCGCCTTCTCACTGAACTACGCGGCGTATTTCGCGGAGATCTACCGCGCGGGCATCGAATCCATCCCCATCGGCCAGTACGAGGCAGCGAATGTGCTAGGCTACAGCAAGTTGCAGACCTTCTTCAAGATCATTCTCCCGCAGGTGGTCAAGCGGACGCTACCGCCGGTGACCAACGAGATCATCACCTTGACCAAGGACACCTCGCTGGCCTTCGCCATCGCCTGCACAGAGATGTTTACCACCGCCAAGCAGCTGGCTTCCGCACAGCGTTCGATGGTGCCGTACATCGCCGCGGCGGTCTTCTACTACATCTTCAACTTCGTGGTCGCGTTCGTGATGGAACGCTGCGAGAAGAAATTGAGTTATTATAGATAAATACTTGGAGATAAGATAGTTATGAATAATTTTGAAAAGTCGGCGTCAATCTTTGAAGTCCACCACTTGAGCAAGCGTTTCGGGGATTTGGAGGTGCTCAAGGATATCTCGGTGACCATCAACAAGGGTGAAATCGTCTCCATCATCGGTCCTTCTGGAAGTGGGAAGTCCACTTTCCTGCGATGTGCCACCCTCCTGGAGACGATGGAGCATGGCACGATGAAGTACCAGGGCGAGGTCGTGTGCGAGGAGAAGGACGGTCAAGGCGCAGTCTATGCTCCACCGCGGATCCTTCGGAAGCTGCGGTCGCTTTTCGGACTGGTCTTCCAGAATTTCAACCTCTTCCCGCATTGGACGGTGCTGAAGAATGTCACGGACGCGCCGATTTCGGTGCAAGGGCGCTCGAAGGAAGAAGTGCTAGCCGATGCTCGGCAGTTGCTCAAGCGCATGGGGTTGGATACCAAGGAGGATGCCTACCCCTGCCAACTTTCCGGCGGCCAACAGCAACGCGTCTCCATCGCACGTGCGCTGATCTCCAAGCCGGTGATATTGTTTTTCGACGAGCCGACCTCCGCGTTGGATCCCGAACTGACTGGCGAAATCCTCAAGGTCATCAAGGACTTGGCCGCCGCCCACATGACGATGGTCATCGTGACTCACGAAATCGAGTTCGCCCGCCATGTTTCCGACCGTGTGATATTTATGGCGGACGGGGTAATTGTGGAGCAGGGGCCTCCCGAAGAAGTCATCGGGAATCCGAAGCAGCCGCGTACCCAGGCGTTCCTGCGCAAGCTCAGCCACCAGAACTGAAATATTATCGGTTGATCCGCCAGGCCAAGAGCGAATAGCGCTGTGTCGGGGTGTCGTTGCGCACGGCGGTTTTGACGGAATACTCGCTGCCAAGCAGGATGAAGAGCTTCTTGGCACGGGTCATTCCCGTGTATAATAAATTGCGTTGCAACATCATATAGTGTTGTGGAAGCAACGGCATGATGACGCAGGGAAACTCGCTGCCCTGCGACTTGTGGATGGTGATGGCGTAGGCATGGAGCAGTTGGCTGCAGTCGTTGGACTGATATTCGACTTTCGCCTGGTCGAAGAGCACCTGGAAGGACTTGGTGGAGGGATTGACCTCAATGATGCGTCCCATCTCGCCGTTGAAGACCTGCTTCTCATAGTTGTTCTTGGTCTGCATCACGCGGTCGCCTAGACGGAAGATGCGCGGCGGATCGGAGTTGAGCGTGAGTTCCGGCTTGTCGGGTGAGGGCGGGTTGAGGACAGCCTGAAGGTCGTGGTTCAAGGCGACCGTTCCGCATTCGCCTCGACGCATTGGCGTGAGGACCTGGATTTCCTCCATCGGGTTGAAGCCGAAGAACTGCGGGATGCTGCGGCTGACCAGGCTCGCGATGAACTCGGCGGTCTTGGCAGGGTCTTCGCCAGAATAGAAGTAGAAGTCGCCTCGTGTCCCTCGCGGAGGATTGACCAACTGGGGGACAATTCCGCAATTGACCTCGTGCGCACTGGTGATGATCCGGCTGCCCGCCGCCTGGCGGTAAATCTGCTTGAGCTCGGTGACAGGGATGCAACCGCAGGAAATCAAGTCGTGAAGAACTGCACCTGGGCCGACGGAGGGCAGCTGGTCTTTGTCGCCAACCAGAACGACATGCGTGCCAGGGCGAACCGCACGGAAAAGCGACCGTGCCAGTGGCACGTCCAGCATTGACACTTCGTCCAAAATGAGAAATTTGCAGGGCAGGGGAGTCTCTGGATTGAAGGCAAAGCCCTTCAGTTTGGTATTATACTGTAGAAGGCGGTGGATGGTGGTGGCGGGTTGTCCGGTCGCTTCGCTGAGACGCTTGGCGGCACGCCCCGTGGGAGCCGCCAACTTGACCGCCCAGCCACGAGACAACGCGGCTTTGACCATCGCCGCCACGGTGGTGGTCTTGCCCACGCCGGGTCCCCCGGTTAGAATGGATATCGGTGAAGATAGCGCACAGCGTACCGCCTGGAGCTGCTCGGCGTTGAGGCGGAGGCTTCCCGAAAGTCCAGGAAGTGGTTGCGAGGAAAGAGCTGTGGTAGGGGTTTTTAATAATATTCTAAGTATTTCTGATAGTTGTATTTCTGCATAATATAATTGCGGAAGGTAGCAAAGTGGCTCGGCAGCGACCTCGGAAGGGGCGTTCTCTTCCCGGATGAGGCCATTCCGGAGTGCTTCGTCATAGCCATTCTGGAGAGCTTCGCCCTGCTGTGCGACTAGGCGTGCAGCCTCCTCGAAGAGACGGCTTTTGGGAAGGCAGATTTGACCATCCTGCTGTGCCTGGTCCAGTGCGTATGCAAGGGCGGCACCGCATCGAAACGGCGAGTCAGGTGCGATGTTCTGGCTGAGTGCGAAGCGGTCGGCGGTCAAGAATCCCACGCCTTCGACTTCCGTGGCGAGCCGATAGGGGTTCTTGCGGACGACCTCCGGGGCGGAACGCGCACCATATTTCTGGATGACTTTCTCGGCCAAATTGGGCGTAAGGCCAATGCCTTGCAGGAAAATCATCGCTTCACGCGTGTCGGCGCTTTTCTGCCACGACTCTTCCAGTTGCTTGAGCTTGGTGGGACCGATTCCGTGGACTTCCCGCAGACGCCAGGACTCCTTTTCCAAAATCTCCAGTGTCTGATCGCCAAAGTGCTTGACGATGTCTTTGGCCAGCTTGGTGCTTACACCGGAGACACTTGAGGCCAGGAATTTCTCGATTCCGGAGGTGGTGGTGGGAAGTTGCACGTGGCAATTTTCCACCTGGAACTGCCTCCCGAACTGCGGGTGGTCAGTCCAATGTCCCGT
>JAFXSU010000076.1 GCA_017525435.1 Victivallales bacterium | reverse complement strand
CAAAGGTTCGTCTTTCCGCTGTGTGGCGCGCGAGCCGGATAGTAGCCATAGCGGCCGTTGCTCTGCACCAACCCCGGATAGCAGGGGCCGACATTGATCAGCGAGGAACAATTGCCGTCAATCAAGGTAGGAGCCAATTCGGGTGGCGCGGAGTCAGCACGCCAGATTGCCCGGCTAGTCCCGCCGAAGTTTGCCAGTTCGCTAGAGGTGATGGAGGAGCGCTTATCCGAACTTTCCGGCGTCATGATATTGCCGACGGTCCAGAAGTTCGTGCCGTAGGAGCAGTGGTTGATGATGACGGCACGGTCGGTAATCAACTTGTCGGCGGGGATATAGTCCTCCAGGCGGCAAGGGCTGTCCGGGCACTGCAAGGCCTTCAGGGACATCTTCTCGACGAAGAACATGTAAATCTCTGGCGGATAGGCATTCCAAGTGAGGGGCTGTCCAGTCACTGGCATGCGGCCGGGGAAGAAATGGTCGTTGTAGTCGGCGCCGTAGAGATGGTTTGCCAGACCTTGCTGTTTGAGGTTGTTCACGCAGGCGATGGTACGAGCCTTCTCGCGCGCCTTCGCCAGCGCCGGCAGAAGCATGGAGGCCAAAATCGCGATGATTGCAATCACCACCAGCAATTCAATCAGGGTAAAGGGCTTGCGCATGTTCGTTTTGGGGAAGGAAAGTTGAAGTTGACTGGGGGGAATATAAGTTATTATAGGTATAATTGATCAGAAAATCAAGACCTGACACATATTTTCCGTGTAAAGCGACAATCTTTTGGGGGAGTATGCGCCAATGCAGGCAAAACGGAGTAAAGTAACGCAGATTTCCATATTCTTCCATTTTAACCCAACCAACGACCATGCGCTTCCGTCAAATTCACCTCGATTTCCATACCTCTCCGTTGATTCCCGGCATTGGAAAGGCCTTCAATAAAAAGGAATGGCAGGAGACTCTCAAGAAGGCCAATGTGGACTCCATCACCCTTTTCGCCTACGGACACCACGGGAACGCCTATTTCAGTGCCAAGGAGTCCCCACGCCACCCGCATCTTGACTTCGAACTGCTTCGCGCCCAGATGGATGCCTGCCACGAAATCGGCGTGGCCACGCCAGTCTATATCAGCGCCGGACTCTTCGAGAACTACGTGGAGAAGCATCCCGACTGGTTGGAACACCGCTTCGGCCAGAAGTTCTCCAAGCACTACGCCGGCTTCAAGAAATTCTGCTTCGGCAGTCCCTGGCTCGACAAGCTCTGCGAAATCACCCGCGAGGTCGTCACCCGCTTTCCGGATGCGGACGGCATCTTCTTCGACATCATCAACCAAGGACCTTGCGTCTGCAAACACTGCACGAAGCGCATGAAGGCTCAGGGTCTGGATCCGAAATGCAAGGATGATGTGGAGAAATTTGCACACCAGGTGCTTATGGAGTATTATCAGCGCACCACCGAGGCGGTCCATTCGATCGATCCGAAGATGCGCGTATTCCACAACTCCGGCAATGTCGCCGTGGGCACGGAGGAGATTCTGCCCTACTTCACGCATCTGGAACTGGAGTCCCTGCCCACTGGCGGATGGGGCTACGACCACTTCACCATGAGCGCGGCATTCGTGCGCAACCTCGGAATGGACTTTTTGGGCATGACCGGAAAGTTCGCAACCACCTGGGGCGAATTCGGCGGTTTCAAGCACCCCAACGCACTGCGCTATGAGTGCGCCGCGATGCTCGCCAACGGCGCAAAATGCTCCATCGGCGACCAGCTCCACCCATCCGGCAAGCTGGATTTCTCCACTTACTGCGAGGTCATTGCCCCCGCCTACCGCGAGGTTCGTGAAAAGGAGGCATGGTGCGACGGTGTGACCGCCAAGACGCCAATCGCCATCCTCGCCTACGCACCCGGCTTCGGCCCCACACCAGCTGTCAAGGACGCCACCACCGGCGCCGCGCGAATTCTCGCCGAAAGCCATATCCCGTATGACATCGTGGACCAGAACCTCCCGTGGGACAAATACACCTACCTCATTGTGCCGGACAATGTCCTCCTCGACGCCAAGCTCCTCAAACAGCTCAACGCCTTCCGAAAGCGCGGTGGAAAACTCATCCTCTCCGCCGATGCAGGACGGCAGTTGCTTCCCGACGGCAAGCCCGGTGCCTTCGCACTTAAGAACCTCGGCTTCCAATTCAAGGGCGAGAGCGAGTGGACGCCCGACTACCTCCAGGCCGATGCGAAATTCGCGCCGTCCTTTGTCCACACCCCGATGGTGATGTACTACGGTGCGCGCAAGATTCAGGCGGACAAAGGTGCGCAGTCTCTCGGTGACATCTATGCGCCGTACTTCAACCGCACCGCCGACCACTTCTGCAGCCACGCCCAGACGCCCTACCAGCCGAAGCCCTCCGGTTTCCAGGCCGGCGTGATGACCGATGACGTGCTCTACTTCGCGCACCCCATCTTCAGCGCCTACAACGCACTGGGCGCGGTCGCCCTGCTCCACTATGTCCAGAAGGCGCTCCTTGCCTTCCTGGGCGCGGACAACCCCGTGGTCGCCAACGGCCTCACCTCGGTCGGGCGCACGACCTACATGCGGCAGGAGGCCCAGAAGCGCGACGTTCTGCATCTGCTCTACGGACCGACCGCCTCGCGCGGCATTGCGAAGATACCGGATGCCCCCTTCTTCACCTGCCACGGCACCGAACTCATTGAGGACCTGCCTGTCATCGGGCCCGTGCAAGTCTCCGTGAAACGAGCCAAACGTCCCTCCGTCGTAAAATTGGCGCCCAGCGGCGAGGACCTGCCCTTCAAGTACACCAAGGGCCGTGTGGAATTCACCGTTCCCGCCTTCTCCTGCCATCAGATGATCGAACTGGACGACTGAGTTCCCCCGGAAAAGCCGGAAGAGCCGGAAAATCTGGAAAAGCCGGAAAAGCCGGAAGAGCCGGAAAAGCCGGAAGAGCCAGGTTCTCGCATGCGGGCGAGCGAGTGGAAACCATGCCTGAAATCACAATCCATCACCTTCCCATCCAACGGGTCACCGAAGGACCGAAGCACCATTTCTTCGGCTACTTCGACAAGTTTCCGTGGGACAAATCCGGGCGGTATCTGCTTGCGCACGAAGTCTCCTTCACTGCACGGCAGCCCCGCCCGGAGGAACCCGCCACGCTTGGAGTAATCGACCTCCAGGACGGCGACCGCTTCACGCCCTTCGCTGAAACCCATGCATGGTGCTGGCAGCAGGGCTGCATGCTCCAGTGGCTAAACGACGCCAAATCCACGGTCATCTACAACGACCGCGAGGGCGACCACTTCTGCGCACGAATCCGAAACCTCGCGACCGACGAAACGCGCACGCTGGACCGTCCAATCTACTGTCTGAGTCCCGATGGCCGTTGGGCGCTGAGTCTGAACTTCTCGCGGCTGGACCGCGAACGTCCCGGCTACGGCTACCCAGGCGCCTACGACTCTACGGAACACGTTAAGGTCCCGGAGAACGACGGCATCTTCCTGATGGACCTCCATGCCAACACCGCACGACTCGTCATTTCGCTCAAGCAAATCACCAAGCAGTTTTACCGCTCGGACATGGCGGAGACGCCCGGCTGGTTCAACCACCTGCTCTTCAGCCCCGACAGCCGTCGCTTCGCCTTCTTCCACCGCTGGCGCACCTGGAAACCCGACGGCCGTCCCTCGCACGTGACGCACATGTTCACTGCCAATCTCGACGGAAGCGGCATCTGGCCCCTGAATCTGGAAGAGATGAGCAGCCACTACACCTGGGTGAATGACCATCGGCTCATCAACTTCTCCAATCGCTATGCGACTGGCTGGCAGTATTATCTCTACACCGACCAAAGCCACCAAACCGAAATCATCGCCAAGGACCTCTTCCCCGGCGACGGACACTGCTCCTTCTCTCCTGACGGTCAGTGGATGTTGACCGATTCCTACCCCTTGGACGACGACTGCCGGAGGCTCTTCCTCTACCACCTGGCCAGCCAACAGGCCTACGAGATCGGCTCCTTCTACGCCGACCCCGCCTACCCCGACCCCACCCGCTGCGACCTCCATCCCAACTGGTCACGCGATGGCCGAACCATCTGCATCGATTCCATCCACGAGGGTTCACGCCAAATCTATACCATCGACGTGAGCCCGCTCACCTCTCACATATCCCACTGAGCCATCAGTCGGAATCAAGCATTTGCCAATGTCGTTCGAGTTTTGCAGCAATTATTCGCAAAAGTCGTTCGAGTTTTGCAGTAATTATTCGCAAAAGTCGTTCGAGTTTTGCAAATCACACTTGCAGATCTGATTTCGGCGATTATATTGTTGACAACCACCTTCTTTCCCGATCATCTATCGTTTTGCCAGAATGGAAATCCAGCGCGACATTACCAGCCAGCTTCTCGAGTGGAAAAAGTCCCCACGCCGCAAGCCTCTTCTGCTCAAGGGAGTTCGTCAATGCGGAAAATCCTGGGCACTGGAGCAATTCGGCAAGCGTTGCTTCAACAATTATGTCGTTTTCAATTTTGAGAAGACCCCCGAACTGGAAGAGTTGTTTTCCGATTCTTACGATCCACTGCGGTTGCTCACCGCTTTGTCAGCCCACTGCGGCCAGCGGATTCTTCCAGAGGAGACCCTTGTCATCTTTGACGAAATCCAGCTTTGTCCCAGGGCCTTGAATGCCTTGAAATACTTTTGCGAAGATGCGCCGCAATACGCCATTGCTGCCGCAGGTTCACTACTGGGCATCAGCCTAGCCTCCAAAGAGGGCTTCCCGGTTGGCAAAGTCACCATTCTAGAAATGCATCCCTGTTCATTCCACGAGTATCTTCGTGTCGCCGCACCGAGTCTGGCCGAATATCTCGGAAATGTCACCTTGACTGCAATACCGGCAGTGCTGTCGGCCAAACTGGAAACACACTTGCGTGAATATCTCACAGTGGGAGGCTTGCCGGAAGTCCTGGATTGCTTTCTAGAAAGCCATGACATCTGGAAGGCCGACATCATCCTGGATTCCATCCTGCAGACCTACGAGAACGATTTTTCCAAACATATTCCGGCCAGGGACATCCCCAAACTCCATTTGATCTGGAAGTCCATCCCGGAACAATTCGCCAGGGAGAATCGCCGCTTCCTCTATGGCAAGGTCCGTTCCGGGGCACGAGCCAAAGACCTGGAGGATGCCCTGCAATGGCTGCAGGACGCTTCGCTGGTTCACAAGGTCGCCTGTGCGGAAGTGCCGGAGATGCCGCTGCTCGCCTCCATCGACCGCAAGGCATTCAAGCTGTTCCCGACCGATGTCGGAGTGCTGCGAAAACTCGCCAAGCTTCCCCCGGCCACAATCCTGAACAGCCAGGACCTTTTTGCCGATTTTCAAGGGCGTTTGACGGAAAACTATGTCCTCGAACAACTCGCCTCGCTTGGCATATCACCAATCTGCTATTGGTACAATCCCGTTGGAAAAGCTGAAGTCGATTTCTTAATCCAGGAGGACGACCTAGTGGTCCCCATTGAGGTCAAATCCGGCCACAGCCGCAACGCAAAATCCCTCAAGACCTTCCGGGCAACATATCGCCCACCCATCGCCGTCCGAACCAGTCGAAATAATCTCCGCCTGGACGACGGACTGCTGAACCTCCCCCTCTATCTCCTAGGCGAAATGCCACGACTCCTCAAACTGGCCAGGACACAGAACAACCACATAATTGGGCGCAAATCCTAAAGTCAAGTTTGCATTTTACGCCCGAAAAGCATTTTGCAGCCGACATCGACATTACAAATCCACATTCGCCCCAATGTGAGCATTCCAGACACTTTGGCGTAAGGCCAGAAGTTGTGTAAGCCCCTCTGAACGAAACATCATGGATGTTTTATATGGGATGTCACAATGCCACCTCGCTTCGCCACTCAATCGACATAGGATACACTGAAGAAACGCCCATCTCACCCCTCAGCAAATCGCATGAAGAACGGCATCGACAGATTATTGGAAGAACCTGTCCTCCAGGCACCTCTGCGTGGCAAGCACCTCGCGTTGCTGACCAACAACCAGGTGCGCACCGCCGATGGACGGCGTGGCGTGGACGCATTGCGCGAGGCGGGCCTCGCCCTCACGATGCTCTTCTCGCCCGAACATGGTCTGGGCGCTTCCGCCGAGGCCGGCGCATCAGTGGACGACTCGCGCGACCCCGCCACCGGTTTGCCATGCATCTCCCTCTACGGCAGTCACAAAGACATTCCTGACGAGGCGTTCGACCATTTCGACCTCCTGCTCATCGACCTCCCCGATGTCGGCGTGCGATACTACACCTACCCCGACACCGCCTTCCACGCCCTCGACTCCTGCGCCAAGGCAAACTGCCCAGTGATTCTTCTCGACCGCGCAAATCCGCTTGGACGCACCGTCGAGGGACCGCTCATTGAGCCGCAGCTCTGTTCCATTGTCGGACGCTACCCCGTCCCCGTGCGCCACGGCCTCACCCTCGGCGAATACGCCCGACTTGCCATCGATCGCTTTGGCCTCGCGCCAGGAGTGCAGTTGCAAGTCATTGCACCAGAACTTCCTCAAAGGGAAGACCCAATGTTCCCCGACTTTGGTCTGCCGTGGGTTCCGCCCTCCCCCAACCTACGCTCCTTCGAGGCACTCTGCGCCTATCCGGGGACTTGTCTCTTTGAGGGAACCAACCTCTCTGTCGGGCGCGGAACCGAGATGCCTTTCCTGCTCGTCGGCGCCCCTTGGGCAAAGCCGGAAAGCGTCCTAGAGTTATTTGATAGAACCGCCTATCCAGGAATGGCTTTTAAAATATGTCAATTCATGCCAAAACAGGACAAATATGGACAAATTTCCTGCCATGGCATTCAAATCGACATCACGGACTACCGTCTCTGCACCAAAAGCTTCGCCGCCGGCTTCGCCTTGCTGGACGCCTTCCGAAAGGCCTCGCCAAACGACTTCCAATTTGAGCATCCCGAACACTTCGACCGGTTGCTCGGCACCTCGAAATATCGTTTGACCGGAAGCGTTTAAAGGATTTGATCGCGCAACATTGACCGCCAGCCGGTGCCCAGTCGCCAATAATCGCGGACCAGGGCAGGCGTGAGTCGCAGAAAGCGGAAGGGACGCGGGAACCGCCGCAATGCCAGCCGCGCATGGAAGTATCGCCAGCTGCGTTCCAGAGCCTGTTTGTTTTCCGGCGCGATAGCCGGCGTTGATTGCGCAAAATCATGCAGTGCATCAAGATTCGCCATCGTCGCCGCCAGGTCGTCGTGGGACTTGAAAGTATCTTTCAGGCGATGCAGAAAACTCTCGTTCAAGGTGTCCATGGTCAGCGCACTGCTGTTGTCACCGTGGATCCGATACAATGTAAGTGGTTCGTTGACAAAGAGCATCTTGCCGAGCAACGCGGCGGTCTGAGTCAACCAGATGTCATGACCGACACCAGTATTCAACGGCATCTGCTGAAAAATTGGCAAGAAGCTGCTCCGCATGCAAATATTATGTCCATAAATCGCAAAGCGCGGCCAAACCAAATCCGGGAAATGCGGGCTTTGAGCAATTTGCTCCACGAGTCCCGCCGGCAAATGACCGTAGAGATGCTTTTCCGTGGGCTTCAGGTTGCCGTCCACCACTTGGCTATTGCATCCAGCTACCTCGATTTCAGGATATTCCTCCATTACTTGGACCAGCCGGGCGATTTTCTGCGGCAGCCAGAAGTCATCCTGGTCGGAGAAAAATATGAGGTCACCAGTCGCGACTTCCGCAAGATGAAGGAAATTGCCGGAGATGCCACGGCGTGGCTCGTTGCGCAGATAGCGCACTACGCCGGAAGCAGTCGCCGCCACTGACGCGACTGCCTGCCTCGTGAGGTCGTCAGGAGAGTCATCGCCGACCAGAATCTCGTCCGGCCGACGAGTCTGCTCCAGCAGGCTCGCAAGTTGCTCCGCGATATGCTGCTCGCCACGATAGGCGGCGACCACCACGGAGATTCTAAGATGGTCTGATGATTTTCCCACGGGGCAATTGGGATTTTTACCTCTAACCCTCTAACCTCTAACCTCTTACCTCTAAACCTCTAACCTTTTCAAGACCGCTGGTTTTACAAAGACAGCCGGGCGCACATAGAGTGGCTCGGTAGAGCATTCCATTCCAGGAAGATCCGTCGGCCAGGGATAGAGTGCTTCGGGAGCACGAGCGAGTACTACTGCATCGATGTTAGGCAACGCCTTCAAGGCTGAGGTGACTTCCGGTGGCAGTTCCGGCAAAGACTCCGCCTGGGCGGTTGCATAGCAGTCGCAACGGTTGGTCTCAGCAAGCAACTCCTGCGGATCCAATGGCGTGGGGTCGTCCGCCAGTTGGAAGCCGTCCGTCTTGCGAGAGAATTTGGCCAGCAGGACCTGTCCGCAACGACCGTCGTGGAGCACGCCAACCGTCTGCGCATCCGGCGTGGCGGCCTGCACCGCCAGCGCGTATGCAGAGGGGACCCCGCGCATTACCGCGCCAGTCACCGCGACGATGCCCTTGACCATCGCAATGCCACAGCGCAGTCCCGCAAACGACCCCGGTCCGGTCCCCAGCGTCCAATGCGTAATCTCTTGCAGAGAAATGCCTTTCGTGGCAAGCTGTGACATCAGCCATGGTGTGAGCAGACGGTCGCTCTCACGCCCCATGCCAGGCATAGTGGTCTGAAGAACAACTTGATCGCCATTCAGCACCGCCAGCGAAAAGCCAATCGAAGTATCTAAACTCGCATGAAAAGACATAAGTAACTTATTATCTAGATTTTAATGCAAAAAGTTTGTCATTGGGACGGACTTTAGTGGCCAAGGGGAAGCAAACATCCGCCCCTGGTCCGGCAAAGTCCGCCGGCTTCTCCAGCACCTGCATGGACGGCACTTCGAACTCGATGGCGCCGGTGGTCGGTCCGGTGATCAGCACCTTCTGTCCCACGCGGAGGTTTCCGGATTGCAGGAGCACCTCCGCGACCTGTGGACGCGGATAGTAGTGCGTGACCACGCCCAGGAACTCCTTGCGGATGACGGACTGGTTGTCGCGCGTTCCCGCCCAGACGTCCGCCTGTTCGCCCAAGTAGTATCCGCCCTCCCAAAAGCGCCGATTGAAGACTCCCAGAAGCTGTTTGCGCCAATCTGCAATTTGCTCCAGTGAAGGCGTATCGCCTTTCTGCCATGCCTCCAACGCCCTGCGGTAAACTCGTGTGGTGGTGGCGACGTAGTCCGCCGAGCGGCCTCGTCCCTCGATTTTAAGGACACTCACGCCAGCATCCAGCAATTTCGGCAGCTGTGCGATAGTGCACAAGTCCTTCGGAGACATAATGTACTGGTTCTGAATCTGAAACTCCTGACCGGTTTCCGCGTCTTTCACCAGATATGCCCGACGGCACGGCTGGTAGCAGTTTCCGCGGTTGCTGGAGGTGTTGTATTCACAGAGGCTCATCCCGCAGCGCCCCGAGAGGCCGATGCACAATGCGCCGTGCACAAATGCCTCCACGCGAACCAATTCTCCGGAGGGACCGCGAATGTCGTGGTCTTCGATGTTCTGCACCAGTCCGGAAAGCTGTTCGCAGGTCAGTTCGCGTGCCGCCACCACGACATCTACGTATGGTGCATAGAAGGCCACCGCCTCCCAGTTCGAGACATTCGCCTGCACCGAGAGATGTACCGGCAGCCCGAATTCATGCGCCAGCCGGATTACCGCCGGATCCGCCGCAATCACTGCGTCGATTCCCGCCGCCTTCGCGGCTTGAAGGAGTTCTTCAACCCGTTGGAGTTCCGTATCATAGACGATGATGTTCACCGTCAGCCACGCCTCCGCGCCAGCCGAATGGCATTTCGCCGCCAATTCCGGCAGTTCCTCCTGTCGGAAATTCACCGTAGCGTGGGAGCGCATGTTCAAGTCGCCCACGCCGAAATACACCGCGTCCGCGCCATTGACCAATGCGGCAGAGAGCGCCTCGTGGCCTCCGGCCGGAGCAAGCAGGTAGATTTTTCGGGAATTGGTCATAATGCAAAATATAAGGGGATTTTCGCGCTTTAGTTCCTCTGTTTCGCCGTAACTTTTGATTTATCCCGTATATTATGAAATTCACCTCACTTATCTGTCGAATTTCTTCTTCTGCGTTTGCTTTTTGCTCAGGTAAGATTCATTGTGATGCATACATGAATTCATATCCCCATGCGAAGGACGCGCAGGCTTGCCAAGCCGAAGCCCTTGGGCGAAGGTTGGAACACAGCTCTCCGGAAGATTTCTGGGACACACGAGACATACGGGACATGCGGGACAAGGTAATCGCAAGCCACCGTCCCATCCGTCCCATGTGTCTCATACGTCCCATTTACCCATTAGGCAAGTTAAAGATATAATTCCCTAAAAAAACATGTTCGCCACTGAAAAACTACTTCAGCTGTCCTTTGACGCAGCTACGATGCTCGCACCGATGCGCGACCTCTTCTCCGTAGGTCTCCGCCGAAAGGACCACGAACTCCTTCATCT
>JAFXSU010000075.1 GCA_017525435.1 Victivallales bacterium | reverse complement strand
ATGGCACGGCGTGCGGATCAGCCATGCCGATGTCCTCCGAGGCGAAGATGATCATTCGTCGGAAGATGAAGCGCGGGTCCTCGCCAGCATAGACCATCTTGGCCAGCCAGTAGAAGACCGCGTCGGGGTCGGATCCGCGCATGGATTTGATGAAGGCGGAGATGGTGTCGAAGTGGTAGTCACCCTCTCGGTCGTAGAGTACCGCGCGGTGCTGGATGGACTCCTCCGCGACCGCCAGCGTGAGCCGGATGGTGCCGTCCTCGTCGGGTGCAGTGGTTTCGACGGCCAGTTCCAAGGCGTTCAGCGCAGCGCGGGCATCGCCGTTGGCGACATTTGCCAGATGAGCAAGCGCTTCCTCTTCCAAGAGGATCTTCTGGTTTCCGAAACCTCGGATGGGATCTTCGATGGCTTGTCGGATGACCTCACGGATATCTTCGTCGGTCAACGGCTTGAGCTGGAAGATGCGGCTGCGGGAGACGAGCGCACGGTTGACGGTGAAGTAGGGGTTCTCGGTGGTCGCGCCAATGAGGATGACCGTGCCGTTCTCTACCCACGGCAGCAGCGCGTCCTGCTGCGCCTTGTTCCAGCGGTGGACCTCGTCGATGAAAAGGATGGTGCGCTGTCCGTATTCACCCAGGCGGCGCTGCGCTTCGGCGGTGACCGCCTTGAGATCCGCAATGCCTGCCATCACCGCATTCAGAGTCACGAAAGCGGATTTCGTGGTGTTCGCGATGACACTGGCCAGCGTGGTCTTTCCAGTGCCTGGGGGGCCATAGAAGATAAGCGAGGCGAGCTGGTCGGCCTGGATGGCGCGCCGCAGGAGCCGTCCGGGGGCGAGGATATGCTTCTGGCCGATGTACTCCTCCAGCGTGCGCGGGCGCATCCGCGCGGCCAGCGGAGCCTCCTTGCGGAGACGTTCCTGCCGCGCGTGCTCAAAGAGGCTGGGAGGGGCCATAGACATTTGGAATAAGGAATGATGGTGACAACAGACGAGGTTCGGGGGTGGTCGCCGATGTAGAATTGTAGGGTAACGATGCGGTCGGGCGCCTGCCTGGTTAATGCTGCTTCACCAAGTTTACCAAAACCCGTAGGGTTTCGGCGATGCTCCAGGCCTGAGCGCAACAACCGCGTGGCGTGTGCGGGAAATCGCCGTCTTGGACTTCGGGGAGTTGTCCAAGGCAACCTTGGGTCATTAGCGGAGCGGTGGACCCCAGAAGCGCGGCGGAAGCCTGGCGAGCGGAGTCGCCATAGGTGTCCACGAGCGCCTCGCAGTATCTTGGAAGCAGGAAACACCAGGCGGTGCCGTTGTGATAGGCGGGTTTGCGGCGGGTGTCCTCGTCGCCCTCATAATGTCCCCAGTAGGGGTTTGCGGGGTCGTTGAGAAGCCGTCCTTCCCGCATGACCGGCAATTCAAAGTTCACATGCTGGCAAGCGAGTGAACGCATTGCGCCAGGGACAACGAGGGGGGCACAGGCGTCAAGGATACGCTGGCACATCTTGGTGTCGGTGACCACTCCGAGAGTGATTGCCAGGAGTTGGTTGGGGCGGCAAGCATCATCGGCCTTTGCCTTGATCGCGCTTTGGCCCGGCACGGCGTGGAGGCAGTCGCTGAGACCGACATGCTCAGCGGCGGGGAAGAGTTTTACGACGGAGTCGCGAACCTGGTTGGCCAAAGTGGCGTATTCTTCACCCAGGCCGTGGGTGGCGAGGAACTGCAGGGCGAAGTGCCAGAGTGCCTGGATGTCAATGGGATATCCCTCGCGCGGGGTGGCAGCTGGGTAGTTGGTGTCCATCCAGGTGAAGTGTGCGGGGCTGAAGACCAGTGTGCTCTCCTTATCCATATATATTCCGTTGGGCGTGCCGGAGCGATAATGGTCCACGATGGACTTCAAGATGTCGGCAAGCGTGCGTCCGCCGCACTCGGTGGCGAGGATATCGGCGGTGCGGGCGGGGGCTTCGGCATCCAGGTAGTCCTGAATGGCGGGGAAGAGCAGCAGTGGCGCGTCGGAGGTGTCGCGGTTGGCGAGGTTGTCACCGCTGATCATGTTCGGGAGAGTTCCGTTTTCCTCAAAGGATGCAAACTGTCGGATGATGTCGAAGGCTTCCTCGCGTCGTCCGGCGGCGATGAGTCCCCTTAGGCAGATAAGAGTGTCCCGTCCCCAGTCAAGGAACCATGGATAGCCCGCGATGACAGTCTTGTAGGGATTGCGACGAACCACAAAGGCGTCAAGCGCATGACGCAGCGCCTCCTCTAGAGAGAGATCCAACGGTTCGGCCGGGTCAGGCGATGGCGGGAAGTTGGCGGAGAGTTTTTCGCCGGGTGTGGCCACGATGGCGGTCAGAGTCACGGATTCTCCGCGTTTGAGGGCGGTTTTGAAGAAGCCCGGGCTGAAAAGGTCGTTCTCTGAACGGAGACCACGCTCGGCTTCCAACGGGCGTTGCTGGGAATAGGACCACTCCGGTTGAGCGACGAAGGATCCGAGGGAAGTTCGCATTTCCAGCGTGTTTCCGCTGGAGAGCGTGAAGCCAAAGCCGTCAGCGCAAGGATGGATACGGGTAGGGAAGTCGTGTTCGGGGCCTTCGGCAGCGATGGTGACGCCGTGATTGCAGCGGTCATCCACGTCTGGCCGCACCAGTAGAGTGACGGGGGCGTTGGCGGCCAACGCCATCAGTTCCTCTTCATCGGGGGCAGGGAGGCAGCGCTGGAAGTTCAGGTTGCATGCGTTCCGCCGTTCGTCCAGACGATAAGTGACTTTCAGGTGGACATTTCCACCCATGCCGGAGGGCACTGCGAAATGCCAGACGAAGGTATTTCTGGCGGTAACGGCAAAGGACTGCTGGCAATGTGGGCCGATTTCCTGCGAAAAGTCGCGATAGATGAGCCAGGCGCGGCAACGTGGGAGGACGATGGTTCGGTCGATGGGGAAGTCGTCGTTCTGATTGGCGGCCAGCAATCCCTCGTATTGGCTGCGCATGACGCCCCAGGCTGACTGAAGCAGTCCGTAACCGCCCAAGTTGTTGGTGGCCAAAGCGCAGTTGAGTTCTGTCGTGGTGTCCCTGGTGAGTGCCAGGCGCACATGTTCGCGACGGAGCGAAGGCAGCACGAGAAGCCGCCCGGTGAGCCGCCGCAGCGTTCCGTCCTGGTCAAAGACATTGATGTGAATTTCTGCGATGCGTGGGGCAGTAGGCTTGGGCAATGGGCGGAAGATCGCGAAGTGCCGTCCGTCGAAACGCGGCATGGCGTGGATCTGCTCGTGGCACCGTCCGTCGATAAGCAATTGCGCAGTAAAAGGTGCAGTGTGATTGATGAGGATATGATGATCGGGCGGTAAGCAGACGAGCCGTTGCTGGTCGCGTTCGGGAGACCACTCCACGACCGGGAGGTATTTGCCCGCGCCGTTGAGCTGGCGAAGGTATCCGGCTGGGTTGCGGTAGAGTGCCCTGGCCTCGGCATCCAGATCCACTCCACGGAGGTCGGCCACGGGATTGTTGTGATTTCGAAAGCGCAACGCCGTTGCCTTGAGGTGTTGCCACTGCACGGCGGAGACTCGTTGCCGCGGAAGGCGCGGTGCGGTGGGGAGCGCCAGGCAGAGGACCTCGGCGGGGTTGAGGGGAATGCGGAATTGGCACTGGTCGAGTTTGAGGGGAATATGACGACCACTTAGCAGGTCGATTGCGATGCTGCCGGGATTGAACTCCTGGAAATTCCACTCGTAGGTGGCGGAGGTGTTCGGCTCGGGATTCGCAATTGCCAGGAGAGTCCACTCTGGATGATGGCGGGGGATGCGCAGGAGCCCCACGGCGGTACCTGCGGCTCCAACGGGCACCCGGCATGACGCATCGGCCCGGAAGGCCGGGTGGGTCTTCAGCAACCCGGTGAGCTGGGAGATTTCGGCGACGAGGTTTTCCTCGGCACCCCAGTTCAGGGAGGCGGCACCATGGACATCGATTCGTTCGGTGGCAAGCCATTCCACGCCGTTGGCGATGCCGAAGCATCCGGCTGGTGCGAAGAGCGCATTGAGGCTCACGCGGAGCCGCGCCCAGGCGCTGCCTTGTTTGGCGAGGCGGTCATTGTCATGGGTTTCGGCAAAATTCACCAGCGGACCGGCGGTCTGCGAGTAGCTGGTCGCGAACTCGAGGTATCTTGCGATGTCATTGGCAGAGTAGTTCTGGAACAGTTCGGAGTAGGCCCAGTCCATGCCCGCTTCCTCTAGAAGCCGCGTGGTGGCCTCCTGGCCTCCGCCAAGACCTTCCAAGAAGAAGATCGTGGCGGGGAACTGCTGGCGCACGCGGGCGATGACGTATTCCCAGACCGGCGGTGGGACCATGTATCCGGCGTCGCAACGGAAGCCGTCCACACCGTGTCGGCACCAATGCAGGAAGACTTCGGCAAGGCGTTGCCAAAGCGATTTTTGGTTGAAATCCAATTTACAGAGATCCTCCCAGACGACGCCCCAGGCTCCTGGGCTTTGGAAAGAGCCGTCGGGATTGCGCGCAAACCATTCTGGGTGGTGGCTTTGGAACTCGCTGGCCCAGCCGGTGTGGTCGATGGGGAGGTCCAGAAAAACCATCGCCCCACGGCTATGAATTTGGTCAATGACCTCGCGGAACTGTTCGAGCGGGGTGGTTACGCGGTCGAACTCGGCCATCGATGCATCCACGTCGAAGAAATCCAGGGGGGCGAAGGGGCTGCCGTAGCGTCCCATGCGTGCGGAGGTGGTGGGTGCGGGGTGGACAGGAAGGAACTGGATGATGCGGAAGCCGAGTTTCCCGATGATGAAGTCCAGATGCCGAGCGAACTCACGGAAGGTGCCGGAGGGGGGGACGACGGTGCAGTTTGCCGCATCCAACTGGCCTGCCGCTGTCTGGAGTGCCTCGTTCCAAGAGTTTTTCGTGAGGTTTGGACCAAATTGGCGCACGAAGGCGTTGTAGATGGTATTGTCCGCGACTGCCAGTGCGGTGACGACCTTCACGCGGGCATTTTCGCCGCGGGGCCAGCGGCTTTGGGCAGTGCCTTCCTCAGTGAAGAAGGCCTTGAAATCGAAGAGTCCGGTTTCGACGAGGGGAAGAATGACCTCGTAGGTGGTCTCGTCAACCTGCCGCATTGGGAGGTCATGCCAGTCACGTCCCAGCCGAGCCAGTCCTTTTTCATAGTAGTCGATGATTTCCTGGCGATGGATGGCGGCGTTGCCCAGATTGGTGCGTAGCCATGCCGTTCCCTACATTGGCTGGCTCAGACGCAGGGTGACGCGCAAGGTATCGCCGGTATGGCGCACGAGACGCGCGTGCGGGGCGGGGTGTTGTTCCAGGACCAATGCAGACATGTTATTTATTATTTAACTTATTTATTATAAGT
>JAFXSU010000074.1 GCA_017525435.1 Victivallales bacterium | reverse complement strand
TGGCTTCGAGTCCATGGGCTTGGACTACCGTACCATCGCCCCTGCCGCAATCGTATTGGCGTTGGTCTTCGCCTTCCATCTGGCAATTGCCCTGCGGTTCCCCGCAAACGGTCATCTGCGCAAACTGGCGGCCTGGTTTGCCACCCGTCGGATTATCAGCCGAGCCTGGCCGACACTCCCCGCCGTCACTCTGTTATTTGCACTGATCATCTTCGGCGTCGCGGAGTTCTACCAAAATAGCATTATCACCTGCGCCACAGAAACCTATCCGATACCGGTCCGAGTTCGAATGCGCAAATTCCTCAAGCGCCTGGGTTGCACGCCGCCACCCCGCAACGCCGAACAGGGCAAAGAGTTCCGCCGTAAGGCAACGCGCCTGAACTACCCCTGGGCAGATGTGGAACGCAACACGCCCGCCAATCCACCGGACATCATCTGGCTGGTCGGAGAATCCCTCCGTGCCGACCTTCTCTCCCCTGAACGCATGCCCAACACCTGGCGTTTTGCCGAAGAGGCCGGCATTCGCTTTACCAACCATTTTAGCGGAGGAAATGGCACCCGCCCAGGGATGTTCTCCATGTTCTATAGCCTCCATGCCAACGCCTGGGACAACTTCCTCAACAACAATCGCGGACCGCTCTTCTTCGACTGGCTTCTCGAGGACAACTATCAGCTCCTCGCACAGACCTCCGCCAAATTCACCTATCCAGAGTTCGACCGCACCGTCTTCGCAGACTTTCCGCAGGAATGCCTGGTTGAGCAGAGCATTGGAAAAACCCCACCCTGGCAACGCGACATCAACGCCGTTGACACCCTCCTCAAGGCACTCCACGACCGAGACTTAGCACGACCGTTCTTCGGCTTCATCTTCTTCGAGTCCACCCACGCGCCATACACCTTCCCTCCGGATCAGACACCTTTCACGCCCTACCAGGAGGACCTCAACTACGCGAAGGTCTCCGCTGAACAACGCGAACTCCTCTACAACCGCGATGCCAATGCGGCGCACCACGTGGACGCACAAATCGGACGCCTCCTCGACTTCCTCCGTGAGAACAACCGCCTGGAGAACACCATCGTCATCATCACCGGCGACCACGGCGAGGAATTCTTCGAACACGGTCGTCTCGGCCACAACTCCACTTTCGTGCGCGAGCAGACCAGCCCCGTGCTGGTAATGCACTTCCCTGGCGTCGCCCCCGCCGTCTATGAGAGTCTCAGCCACCACACCGATCTGGTCCCCACCATCGCCCCCTGGCTTGGAGTCACCTCCCCCGCAGGAAATTACGCAGTCGGCGGAAACCTCCTCGACGCCAATTACCACCGCGACTTTTTCGTGGTCTTCGGATGGGACACCGCGGTCTTCGCCAATCGCAACGGCAAGCTCTTCCTGCCCATCAGCTTCAAATCCTCATACGTACGGGATCCCCTCACCACCTTCGACGACCAGCCTGCCGACAATGTGGACGCCTTCTACAGCGAAAACGCCGCACAGATCCAGTCGGCCAACGCCGAAATGATGCGGCCGCTGATGCGGTGACATTGTGGCGTCACAATTCAATCACATTTTTCAAACATAAATCATATATTTCTCCTGAATCCGTAAATTTTACTCTGTGCTGGCGAGGCACCAGCACAACGCATTTTCTGTCGGCGAGGCGCCGGCAGTACGTCCACCCACAATTCACGGATTCAGGTTATGGACTTTCATTGTTCAGTGCGGGAAACTGCTTTTGCGGTCCGTAGCCAGACCGCCATGTTGGTCGGTCCGCGGTTGTTCCACAGTGCGTATGGGATGGCCAGTGCCTCACAGGGCACGCACGGAAGCTCCTCGCCGGTAAAGTAGAGCGGTTCGTCCGAGGGCGATTCCTCCAAGACGCCGAAGAGCTTGACGGCGCGTGCGTCGGGCGGCAGATCCGGCGGCATGGCGGTCACTTCAGGCGCATGCGAGGTATCCACACGGAAATTGCGTACCTCGCCTGGCAAATCGCGGCTTTCGACGCAATAGACCACCGGCCCGCGCATCACCGCGACACGCCCCGCATTCGCGGTGACCTTCGGGTTGCAGCGGACAAACTCCACGGGCATCGCCAGCGCCAGCGCCACGCGGTCGCCCGTGCGCCACTGCCGTGCCAGCGGGAGATACTTTCCTCCTGCCCCGTCATAGACGACCTCGCCATTCAACTTGACCTCCGCGCGGTTGCACCAGCCGGGAAGCCGCACCGCAAGCGTGTAGTCGCCGTCTTCCTGCACTTCAATCGCAAGGTTTCCGTTGTAGGGATAACCGCCCGTGACGACAAGCCGTGCGACAGAGCCATTCGCGAAGCGATGGCGAATTTCCGCATCCACGGGCAGATGCAGCCACAGCTCCTGGTCGCTCACGGAGAAGAGATATTGCTGCATCTGGGGCAGGAAGCGCGCAAAATTGGTCGGACAGCAGGAGCAGTCGAACCACTCCCGGCGGACAGGCGAGCCGAAGTTGTAGCAATAGAGACTGTCATCAACCTCCAAATAATTAGTATAAAAGAATTTATCGCCAGACAACCCGATTCCGGCCAGCACGCCGTTGAAGAGCGCACGCTCCAAAACGTCGGCGTACTTTTCTTCGCCCGTGAGATTCAGCATCCGCTGGCAGAAATAGACCAGCGCGATGGCGGCACAACTCTCCGCATACATCAGCGAGCCGTTGGCCAAGTCGTAGTCGGTGGTAAAACGCTCGCCGGCAAAGGACGAGCCGATGCCGCCCGTGATGTACATCCGGCGGTTACGGACATTCTCGAAGACGGCCTCGCAGGCCCGGAGCAGCTCGACGTCCTCCGTGGCCTCCGCCACGTCGGCGGCTCCGGCGAAGAGATACATCGCGCGCACGGCATGGCCTTCCGCCGTGGTCTGCGCACGCACTGGCGCATGGGTCTGGTTTGACGTGCGCTGCCCGCCCCCGTCACCCTGCGTTTTCTCCACCTCGATGAAGAAATGCGGTTCCGTCCCTCGGTCGTTGACAAAATACTGCGCAAGCTCCAGGTATTCCTTCTTTTCGGTCACACGATAGAGCTTCATCAGCGCCAGCTCGATTTCCTCATGTCCAGGCCAGCCGCGATGACGCCCCGGACCAAAGTAGCCGCACAGGTAGTCCGCATAACGGCAGAGGCACTCCAGCAACTTTCGTTTGCCCAGCAAAGTATAGCCCGCCACCGCCGCCTCAATCAGGTGCCCGCAGCAATACAACTCGTGGTCGCGGAAGAGGTTGGTGAAGCGCTTCTCCGGCTCCACCGCCGTGAAATGGGTGTTCAGGTAGCCGTCCGACTGCTGTGCGGAGACAATGAGGTCCACCCATCGGTCGTATTCGGCCTCCAGCGCAGGGTCAGGCCGCAGTGACAACGCCGCCGCCATGCCCTCCAGCACCTTCGCGGTATCCGAATCCCAATAGACATGAGGCATCTTGGGCTGGCCGGGCTTCCAGTCGAGCCGGAAGGCATCCAGCCGTCCAGTCTCGATGGTCTTGGCCATGGTGGCAGGAATCGTCATGTCCAGTGCGCTCTTCTGGCGCCTCGCCAGCGGCCCGCCGGTCAGCCGTGCCTCGTTGATGTCCTGCGGTGTAAAGAAGCGTAAAATCGACATGTTTTCGGCATCGGACTAACCAGACTCAGTAATGTCAAAAAAGTGATAAGAAACAGTTTTCAAAATGCATCCGATTTGGATGCAGACTAAACTTAGCACGTCTTTGGTTCTTTTTCACGTCAGACGAATCATTTTCTCTGGATGAGCTGGTGCTTCGGCTCAAAAATCTGTTCGGGAGCCATGCCTACTGCTCTGTCCTCCATGCGCTTCTGGACTTTCGCCAGCGAAGCCTTGTCGCCCAGAAAAAGGGCGATATATTAAGCCAGCCACACAATTCCCCTTGACGAAACCAGAGCATTCCGGATTCTGCCTGCCATGCGAAACGCATTTGCAAATGACCATTACGGCTTTTTCTTCCATTTCCTGAACACCGGCGACAGCCTGGCGCCGCCAAGTGCCGGACGGCAAAAGCCCTCGCCCATCGAGATCTGGGACAAAAAAGTCGAGGCATTCGACGTGGAGAGAATAGCCGGACAGCTCAACGAACTCAAGGCCTCGTACGCCTTTCTGACTTTGGGACAGAACTCAGGCTACTACTGCTCGCCAAACCGCTGCTATGACACGCTTCTGGAAAAAAGGCAGACCTCTCGGCGGGATTTGGTGGTGGATTTCGCCGACGCCTTGGCCAAACATGGCATTGGCCTTTATCTGTACACCACCAGCATGTGCCCCATGGGGGATGAATTGGCGATACGGAAACTTCAGGCACTGCCGCCCTGGAACAGCAACGAAAACTATGGCAACTATGAGCAGGTGAAGCATCTGCGCGTCGATGATGCGCGGCTCACATTCTTCATGAACGCCTGGAACAGCATCCACCAGGAATGGTCCCTGCGCTTCGGCGACAAGGTCAAGGGCTGGTGGGTGGACGGGTGCTATTTCCCCAAGGAGATGTACGATTTCCCCGATGAACCAAACGGCCATTCCTTCACCCGAGCGCTTCGTGCGGGAAATCCGAATGCCGTGGTCGCCATGAACCCTGGATTGGTTTCGTCCCCCAGACGGAACTACGCAGGGGACGACGAAGACTTCACAGCAGGCGAAGTCATCGACCCGCA
>JAFXSU010000073.1 GCA_017525435.1 Victivallales bacterium | reverse complement strand
GCCATGGCAAAGGGACTCAACGCCGGCGAGGCGAAGGCGGAAATGACGCCGATGATCGACGTCGTCTTCCAGCTGCTCATCTTCTTCGTCGTGACGCTCCACCAGGAGGACATCCTCTCCCGGCTGATGGCGTCGCGCCCTGCGCCCGACAAGAACGCGAAGCCCGAGGAGCAGCCCGACCTCATCAACATCGAGATTTTCCGCGGCGGCTTCATCGTGAAGGGCCGCGTCGTGTCGCTTGAGGAGCTTGACCGTCAGATGCGCAACTACGCCGCGATGTCCAAGACGGCAAATGTCCTGCTCCGCTGCACCCGCGACTCCCCGCACCAGTATCTCGTGCAGGCCCTCGACATCTGCGCCAAGCACCAGATGACCAACCTCTCGATCTTCAGCATGTAGCGCGCTACATGCTGAGGGCGGCGGCAAGTCGCAAACCGCATGTCCCAAACCGCAAGTCGCATGTCAAACGAATAACCGAACAAACAAATTCCATGGCAAAGTTTAACTTCATCGCTACCGATCCATCCGGCAAGGAAGTCCGCTCAACAATTGAGGCGGACACTCAGGCAAAGGCCATTGCGGCCATCCGGGCCCAGAACCTCTTCCCAACGGCCATCGGCATGGTCGATGACACCAAATCGACCAACGCCGCCCCGCGCAAGGCCAAGAAGGGCGGCATGGAGATAAAACTGCCGAAGTTCCTTCGTCCAAAGGTCAAGCAAAAAGACCTCACCATGTTCACCCGCCAGCTTGCGACGCTGATGGCCGCAGGCATGCCCCTGCTGCGCTCGCTTCTTGTTCTGGAGCGCCAGGCCACCAACCCCACGCTGAAGGACATCCTCCACGACATGGGCGAGTCGGTGAAGTCCGGTAACTCCTTCTCCGAGTCGCTGGCCAACTTCCCCAAGACCTTCGACAACCTCTATGTGAACATGGTCCGCGCAGGCGAGGCCGGCGGCGTCACCGAGGTCGTCCTCACCCGCCTTGCCGAGTTCATGGAGAAGGCGCAGACGATCAAGAACAAGGTCAAGGGCGCGATGACCTACCCGCTGGTAATCCTCTGCGCGGCCATCATCATCACGGCCGTCCTGATGCTGACCGTCATCCCGAAGTTCGAGGAAATCTTCGCCGACCTCCTCGAAGGCAAGTCGCTTCCCGCCATCACCCAGCTGGTCATCGGCGCGTCGAATGTGGTGAAGCACTACTTCATCTTCATCGCGGCCGGCCTCGTCGGCCTATGGCTTCTCCTCTCCATGCTGCTCCACACCAAGGCCGGCAAGCGCGCATCAGACAGGTTCAAGGCCTATCTGCCCGTGTTCGGCACCCTTATCCGCCGAACCGCCATCGCGCGTCTCACCCGCACCCTCGGCACCCTTCTCTCCTCCGGCGTCCCGATGCTCCAGGCAATCGGCATCGTCCGCGACACCGCCGACAACATCATCTTCTACGACGCCCTTCAGAAGGTCCACGACGGCGTCAAGGAAGGCGAGAACATGTCCGGCCTGATGGAGCAGACAAAGGTATTCCCACCGATGGTGATCTCCATGGTTGATGTCGGTGAGGAAACCGGCAAGATCGCCGACATGCTCACCCGTATCTCGGACACCTATGAGGACGAGGTGGACAATGCCGTGAGCGGCCTTACCTCGATCCTCGAGCCTATGGTCATCATCCTCCTGGCTCTCATCGTCGGTACCATCGTCATCGCGATGTTCCTCCCGCTCGTCTCCATCATCTCCTCACTCAACGGTTAGTCCTATGCAACGCCTTCTCAAAAACTCTTCCTCCTCCGACTTCACCCTTCTGGAGATGCTTGTCGTCATCGTGGTGATGGCCCTTCTCATGGGCATCACCTTCCGCATGATGAAGCCCAGTGAGCGGGCGCGCACAGTGTCATCCACGATAAAGACCCTCAACCTCACCCACGCCGCAATCGCCGAATACCACGCCGAGTACGGCATCTACCCGCCAGTCATCGACAAGATTCCCTACAAGACGAAGACAACGCCAAGCTATACGCCTCACGGCGGCATAAACGTTGAGGGGGAACCCGACAATGGCAACAAGTGCGGCTTCATCCCCGGTGTGGCCGTTGGCTATTGGACCCCGGCCCACCTGTCGCGCAAATACCTCAAGGATGTCAAGCCTCGCGATTCCAATGACCAGTTCGTCTTCGGCCTGGCGTCCTTCCTCGTTGACCGCCGCGACCCCACCATGAATGGCAAGGAAAACTTCCTCTACAATATTTTCAGCGATGCCGGATCTTCGGAATTGAAAAATTTCTTTGATGAAGGCTCTCACTGGTATGAGTATGGGAAGGGTTACGGGAAAAACCCCAAGCGCCGGGCCCAGGATCTGTTTGAAGACCTCGAACCCGCCGCCAAGGACGTCGCTTTCTACAAGCGCATCCGCGGGATAACGTCTAAGATCATCTCCAACAAGAGCATGAAGACAAAGGCCGGGGCGGATTCGCCGGAAGACTACTTCTACTACACCATCCGCGACGCCTACGGCGGAGATGGCCATGACTTGGTTTACATTTGCCCGCCGCCCTTCACCTCATACGCCCTCTTCTCTGCTGGCGCCGACGGCAAGGTTGTGACGAGCGACCCGCTCAATCCGGATGCCAAGTGCAAGAAGTGCGGCGCCTACCACAACAAGGACAACATCTACGCCACCGTCAATACGAAGTAGAATTTCAAATCACCAACTGCGCAGGAGAACCCATGAGGCAATATTCCACCCCCCAATCCTCCATGTCTCACCCCACGCCATCATGGTTTTGCACCACGCCGTCCTCGGCGTGGTCGCGCAAGCCTGCGCGAAATGCCGCTTTTCCGCGAAAATCCGCTTCCTCGCGAAAGGCTTCTTCCTCTGCCGGGTTCACCATGGTCGAGATGATTGCCGTCGTGCTTATCCTCTCTCTCCTGATGGGCGTCTCTTCGGCGGCCATCTCCGGCGCGCGCCGCACCGCCTACCGCACTCATTCGCTGGACACCGTCCGCCAGCTGGTCAGCGCCTGGCAAACCTACCTGATGGATCAGGGCAAGTTCCCAGACAGGAGCAAGTTCCACGACAAGGCCGGCGACATTTTCGTCGCCAGTCCATATAACATCGGCGCCCTTCTCAACACCCAGTATTTTAACAACAAGAAGGGTGAATTTGACATCTCCAAGCCAGTTCCCAATTCAATTGTCTATTTTGAAACCTCCGAAAAGGAGGTGGAGCGCACTGGCTCGTCCGGGAACTACTCCTACAACGGCACCGGCATCATCGACCGCTGGAAGAACCAAATCTACTTCACGCTTGATTTCGACCTTGAAGGGACCGTTGAAAATCCCGTGACTGGCAAAAAGGTTACCGGTTCGGCGCTTGCAATGTCCTCGGCGGGGAAGAAGTTCAACGAAATCAAAAAATACGGCTCGAAGTTCCTCGTCGCCTGGTAGGAGAACTCCAAAACCCCGAATCTCAAATCTCAACTCCCAACTCCCAACTCCCAAATCCCAAATTTCAAATTTCAAATTTCAAATCCTAGATTTCAAATCTTAAATCTTAAATTCCCGATTCCAGATTACCACTCACTTATCTTGCAGGACAACCAATGAAGCAAACTTCCAATTCTCCATTTTACATTTTCCATTCTCCACTCGGCGGCGCCCAGCGCCATCGCGCGGGCTTCACGCTCATCGAGCTCCTGGTGGTGATTTCCGTAATCGGCATCCTTGGCACCATCATCATCGGTTCTTCGCGCATGCCTCTCCAGACCTCGCGGGAACGCCGCTCGAAAATCACCCGCGAAACCCTAAGCGTGGCACTCCAGCGCTACCGCACCGAATACCAGTGCTGGCCAGTCTCAAGGCAAGAAGCCTCCAGCCAGACGAAGAGCAAGCGCGAGAACACCAACGCCTACAACGGTTATTACTGGTATAAGTGGGAGAAGGACAACTACGAAATCTTCGACGCCCTCCGCGTGGGCAATCGCCAGGGCAACCCCGACGACATCCGCTTCATCGACGAGACCTCCGTCTATACCGCCAAGGGGGCCGGCGAAGCGGTGACTCCCCTTTCCAGCGCAAGCGGCACTACCGGCCACAGTCTCTACTACGCCATGAAGCGCAACAACAAAGCGGCCCCCTTCATCGTCTGGATTTGCTTCGACACCGATGAATGCGAGGTCGGGCCGGACTCCTTCGACGCCGGCTACATAAACGAGGAGGACAAGTCCTATGGCTACTAGGAGAGCTGGCTTCACCCTCATTGAGATGCTTTCGGTCATGGCCGTCATGGTCATGCTAACCACCATTGTCGTTGCCAGCGGCTTCGGCATGCGCCGCGGCGCCTCTGCCAACGCCGCGCTGCAAATCCCGCAGAACGTCATGGAATATGCCCGCCAGCGCGCCTGCATGGACGGCCGCAGGACTGCCGTCCTCTTCGCCCCAGACGAGGAGGGCGTCTTCTCCGCCTCCATCTTCCAGGCTGCTGGAACAGTCTTCTCCACCAGTTCGCAAAGCATTGTGGACAAGTTCTCCGATGTCGCCCTGGTTGACTCCGGCTTCAATGTCCTGACCGTCTTCAATTTCAACACAGGCAAGACCTTCACCGTTGGCAAAATCTCCCGCTCAAACTCCAATACCGCGCAGCATAGGATAGACTTTGAGAAGGAGATTAACAATGGCGGAGACGCCGCTGCCGATGGCAAGGGGAACAAATACTATTACTCCTCCACCACCATCGAGCGGTCAAGCGACGACCCCACCGCCATTAATTCAGCCTCTTGGCCCTCTGGCTCCGCATACGGTTTTGAAATAGCCGAGCGCCAGACGATGCCCAAGAACTTCTCTTATGCGCACAAGTCCGGCGGCGAAAAGAAGGACGACTCTTTCTGGTTCGTGTTCACACCCGATGGCACAACCGAGAAAGCCAATTCCGCCGTAATTACAGTCAAAGAGACCGTCGGGAGCGGAGCTTTGAGCAGGGGCAAGGACATCTCCTTGTAAAAAGATGAGAATTATGAGCAACTTCCATCACAAAAACAAATCCTCGGGCTTCACGCTGGTAGAGATCAGCATGGTCATGCTGCTCTTTGCCTCCGCCGTCGGCGGCCTTCTTTCATTTTTCCCCGTTGGACTTCGCATGGAGGCCAACGCCATTTCCGATTCCGCCCAGACAATGTTCGTCCTTGTCGTCCTTGCCAGGGTAGAGGCCAACGCCGCCGAAATTACGGACTGGGATGACTGGGACGACAACAAAAGGTTCATTTCAAAAGCCTTCAATGACATCAAGGTTGGCGTCGAAAGCTCCAACCCCAGAAGCATAAGCACGAACTTCAAGACATACAAGTCCAAGTTAAGCGACAGCTCCTCAAAAACAGTTGAAATTCTCCGCACGGATGAGATTGTCATTGAGGAATACCTTACAAGGCGCGGCAACATGCGCTATGTCATCCAAGTCGCACCCATCGAGACCCCGATCGCTTTTGACCCGATATCTAATAAAAGCAGAAACTAGAACCACCGAATCCGGCGCATCGCGATTTGGGTCACGGACCGCCGCGACGGCGACCCTTTCATGAACACGCCGTTCACCCTCGATTTGATTTTCAATCCAAGCCTGGATAAAATCATGGAAGGAGGCGTCTAATGGGAAAAAAAGGTTTCTCCCTTATTGAAATCCTCATCTCCACGGCCATCCTCCTTGTGATCGTGGTGATGGTTTCAATGGTCTTCCAGCAGCAGAGCGCCGCCTTCCAGTCAGGCACCGACCGCGTCAAAGGCCAGGCCTCGCTGCGTAACGCCATGGGCATGATTGTCCGCGACCTCTCCCTTGCCGTGACAAACTCATACGGCATCAGCGACAGCGACATCAAGTTCACCACCTCGGGTATTTCCTTCCTCGCATCAACGGGGACGGCCGGGTACGATGCGGACGGCAATGAGGAAAAAGGCGCCACGGCCGTTCAGCTGATTTCATACGACAGCGCCGGGAAAAGGATTGTCAAGGGAACCATCGTGGCCGACAATGATGGCTCTTTCAAGTTGAAGAAGGTGTCGAACGAAAGCCAGCACACCGCAACTCCCAGCAACCCGATAAACGTGAAATACACCATCGAGGGGAATTCCAGGTTCCCGACATACGTCACCATCAACGCCTCTTACACGGGGTCGAGCAGCGCATCGTCTGTAACAGGCGAGTCCGCAGGCCCCGACGGCAACTGGAACCGCACCTCTGACAACATCTACGTGGGAGGCAAAAAATGAAAAAAAACGGCTTCACCCTCCCAGAACTCCTCACCGTCATCACAATCATCGCCCTCCTGATGATGGCGACCTTCGGCGCAATTTCCCGCGCCCGCGTAATGGCCCGCCGCGCCAAGTGCGAGGCGCAGCTTCGCCAGCTTGTATCCGCATGGGAACAGTACTACTCAACATACGGCAAATGGCCCAGGCGCGTCGATGGCCGAACCGTTGACACGACTGTTTCGAACCTAAGGCCCATCTTTGACGCCAAGGACGCCGACAACGAATACGGTGTCGTGTTTCTCAACTTCACAGGAACAGAAGACTTCAAAGACCCCTGGGGCACCCCTTACAGGCTGACCTTTGATTCTGTCAGAAGCACCGGCAGCCAGGATCGCAACAAAACCGCCTTTGAAACCACCGTCGCCCTCCCGGTGCGCGAAACGCTGAACCCCTAGGCAGAACGAATGTAGAATTGAAAATGTTAAATTTTCAACAGGAGACTCCGATGCAGCGGCATTCTAATTATCCATCCTCCTCAGGCATGGCCCTCGTCATCGTCCTCGGCCTTATCTCCCTTTTGCTTATCAGCAGCGTCACCTTCGCCATCATGATGCGCATCGAGCGCGCCTCGTCCGCCAACGCCCGCAACACCATCATGGCGCGCCAGTTCGCAAAGTCCACCCTGGCCAGCGCCATCGCCGCAATCAACTACGACATCGGCGACTCGAAATGGCCCCATTGGGATGCTGGCGACAACAATCACAAGCCCGATGGGCTGCCCGCTCCTGATCGCTACAACCCCATGTGGAAATACACCACGGATCCCACGCTCCCTCTTGATTCCTCAGGTGCCGCAGCCGACAAAAGGGATGTCTTCTTCTGGAAGGACACCTTTGGATCCGTTGACCACAATATCATTAAGGACGAATACAAGAAGCGCCGCGCCGTCGCCCGCATTTTGAGCGGCCAATTGCAATACTTCCTCCCTTACGGCATCCGCCATCGCGCATACGCCGAATATTATGAGGATGCCGACGACAAAACCTGGCCCCCAACTTTCCCCACTTATGACTACGACGCAATCGCCCCGGAATGGGTTCCCATGACCGCCGGCACCAACGCCGTCAACATGAACAACATCGTCGGCCGCTACGCATTCCTCGCCTTCAACACCTCTGGCTATCTTGACATCCCCGCGCTCTGCAAGGAGGGCGACGCCCTTGACCGTGGTCACGGCGCATCCGCCGCCGAAATCCATCCCGTCGAAGGCCTCTTCAAGAAGGCATACGGGAATGGCGACAAGTTTAAGGACAAAAACAAGGGCCGTAGTTTTGAAACCATCGCCGAAATCATCAGGGCAAACGAGTTCACGACTGGCGCCCAGGGCGAGAACCTGGAGAACGCAACGCCTTTCGCCAACGGCGCCGCGTACTCTGCCTTCAACTTCTCCCCTGTCGGCAGGATGCCCACCAACGACATCCCCGCGGATCTCTACGACAAGACCTATCGCGAGGCTAAATTCCCCTTCATCGACAGGATCTGCATCGCCGGCGACGGTTCGCAGAACCATATCGACTCCCTCCGCAGGCACAAGGCCGCCATCATCACCGCATTCAAGCTGGCCGGTCTAAACAAGTCCTCATACGGCTTTGAGCATGAGGCCATCAAGGACAGCGCATGCACCGACAAGAAATGCACCGTCTGCGGTGGCACAGCCCCCGCCTACACCCTCGCCGCATACAAGGCCAAGACCCCTGAAGACGGCGTGACTGAGCAGGCGCTCTGGGCCTACCTCGGCCTTGTGGACTATATCGATGATGACGACTACCCCGAACCGCTCGCCCCCGACCACAGCCTCAAGGGAGACGAGGAATACGAGGCATACGCCCGCCCCGCCACGGAAAACACCCCTCTTTTCAACGGCTTTATGGCCACACTGAAGATTTACCGCGAGGATGTCGCCACCAACGCCACCATAACCATAGACTACGACCATCAGACCGGGGCTCCTATAACCGAGCAACGCTCAGTATTTGCCGGTGACCGCGCCATCTACGGCGTCGAATTCAACGGCAAGGTCATTTTCGCGAACCGCAATGCCGCCAATGAGAATTCCGAAGCCTACGAATCCATCATGGACAAGAACATCGAGGCCGAGCTTGGCTTCCTTCTCCAATGCGACAATGGAGAGGTCTGGGAAGCCCTTGTCGAGGCCGCCCAGGGAATCCAGTTTGAGGATGACACCGAAATCGAACTGGATCCAGATACCGGAGAAGGCGGCATAATCTTCCGCTCAAAGGAGAACGCATGGACTTTCGGCGACGGCCCGCTCTGCTTCCATCCCAAAAACAACATGGTCATCTCCAATGCGGTCTTCCTGGCAAAGAACAAGATCATCACTGATCCAACTAACGAGGATGACAAGAATGAAAAATTCCCCTTCCCGGAACTTATCTATGTTGGCGCGACAGGCCTGGCAAAGGATGGGAACACCGTCATCCACCGCGTTCCCGCACTAAGGGAAACCTACGAAGAACCCGATGTCGGCATCTGGCTCACCTCTCGCATTGAATCGGAAGACGAAGGACTGGATTTCACGCAGGACAAATGCTATTCGGAGCCGACAGGACGACTTGCCTTCCCCACGCTTAATATGGCGGAGACTTCGGCGCGAAACGACCCCTCATACCCTCTCCAGAGAAAGGTAGTCAACCTTATTGTATGGGGTGAGATGATTGACCCGGCCTTCTCCTGCGCATCCGCCGCCGAAGAGCTTGTCAATGACGAATTCACGCCTCGTTCCACCGTCACCTCCCACAACGACTTCGGTGGCGGCAGATCATGGGCGACCTTCGCCTCCGCCAAAAAGGTTGCCAACAGCCCTATTATCGGGTTCTGGGACTTCGAGCCTGAAGACTCCAGGGCTGCTAGCGCCAAGGATTTCTATAGTGACATCATCCAAGCCCAGGCGAAGACCGAACAAGGCAACAAAAAATTCAAAGACATGGTTGAAGAGTTCAGAAACGACAGCGAGTATTTCTTCGGCTACTTCACTTTTGACGCCCAGCTTGAGGGCGAAGATGGCGAAGGCGAGCGCCGCCCCGGATACTCTCTCTTACAGCGTTTTCTCCTCACCGACGAGGATGCCGTCAGGGCCTTCCCCGGCATCCGCGACGGCATCCGCCGCAACAAGCAGGAGTCTGGATACCTGTCCATCGACGGCTTCTTCCAGCAGTTCCACTCCCTCCATGTCCGCAACAACGGCCTCGACTCCGTTGGCGAACTCGGCTTCCTCCCCATTGGGCCGTATGCCACCATCCGCCTCTTCGGCTTCGATTACGAGTGCGACGACGACCGCAACTGCAACCTTGACAAGGTCAACAGGACGATTTCCACTTTCAACGCCATTCCTTACAGGGATAGCGCTCCTAATTCCAGCGGCAAAGACAACCTCTACAGCAAGCCCTTCCACCGCGTCCTCGACTTCTTCTCCTCCAGCTACAAGCCAAGGCGCGGCCTCGTCAACATCAACAGCAGCGACAACCTCGCCATGGCCTCAATATTCAACGATGTCACCCTCAATGACATGATTTTCGACGACATCGGCGATGCTTCAGAATGCCTGAGCGAGGACAACAATGCGAATAACTTCAAGGAAACTGACCTATTTGTCAAGTCGCTACGCGCCGCGCTGGAACTCCAATACAATGACGGCATCGCCCAGAACCTCTCCGACATCGGCTGGCTCTATGACACCGACAAGGACAGCAATCCCAACAACGAGGACTACTACGAGGACATTTCAAATTGCTTCAGGGATCACGGCGTTTACTCCGACAGCAACCAGGGGCGTGAGGCCGTCATCCGCAACACCTGCGGGCTTTTCACAGACCGCGGCCTGAACATCTCCCTCCTTATCCGAGGCGAGGCCTTCACCCCCTTCTTCGGCCGCTCCGATGTCCGCAACGACCTCGGCACCACTCTCGCCTCCCGCACGGCTTTCGCCCAGATTTGGCGCGACACCGAGCCGGACGCCGATGGCAACTACCCCTTCTTCATCCAGTACTTCAAGATCTTCGACGAGTAGCGCCAACTCACTATGAGGGCGATTGCCGAAAACATCCAGTCCATGGCGGGCTACACGCCGGGCGAACAGCCCAAGGGCGCGGGCATAGTCAAGCTTAACACCAACGAAAACCCCTACCCGCCCTCCCCCAAGGTCGCCGAGGCGCTGGCGCAGATCGACCACTCCTTCCTGCGCCGCTACCCCGACCCCGTCGCGACCGCCCTGCGCTCCCGCATAGCCGAGCTGCACGGCGTAACCCCTGCCCATGTCTTCGTGGGCAACGGCTCCGACGAGGTCCTCTCGCTCGCCGTGCGCTGCTTCGTCCGCCGCAACGGGGCCGTCGGCGCCTTCACCCCCACATACTCCCTCTACCCCGTCCTCTCGCAAATCCGCGACGTCGCCTACGCCGAATGCCCCCTCGGCGACGACTTCTCATGGCGCACTCCGCAGTTCGGCACCAGCGCCCCCGACCTCTTCTTCCTCACCAACCCGAACGCCCCCACCGGCATCGCCTATCCCTTCGAGGCCGTCCGCGACTTCGCCCGCTCCTTTGATGGCACCGTCCTGATCGACGAGGCATACGCCGACTTCGCCGACTCCAACTGCATGGCCCTCGCCGCCGACCCCTCCAACGCCAATGTCGTCGTCTCGCGGACGCTCTCCAAGTCCTACTCCCTGGCCGGCCTCCGCATGGGCTACTGCGTCGGACCGGAGCCGCTGATTGAGGCTATGTTCAAGGCCAAGGACTCCTACAACCTCGATTTCATCGCCCAGGCGCTTGCCCTGGCCGCCTTGAACGACCAGGATTGGATGCGCGACAACGCCGAAAAGATACGCGCCGAGCGCACCCGCCTCACAGAGGCCCTTTCCAGCCGCGGCTGGCGCTGCACGCCGTCGCAGACCAACTTCGTCTTTGCGCGGCCACCTGCCGGCAATGCCCCCGAAATCTTCGCCGCCCTCAAGGAGAAACGGATTTTCGTCCGCCACTTCAACCTCCCCGGCATCTCGGAATGGCTGCGCATCACCGTCGGCACCCCCGCCGAAAACGACGCCTTCCTGG
>JAFXSU010000072.1 GCA_017525435.1 Victivallales bacterium | reverse complement strand
ATTTCGATTAACATAGGGGGTAAAAGCGTGCTAGAGGTTATAGAAGGGCTAGGGGTTCTAGAGCCTACATTCTGGGCGGGCCGCCGCGGCGGTTTCCGCCACGGGGCGGGGTGGGCATGAAGGGGTTCTTAGGCTGGTCGGAACCTTGGTTTGCCTTGAAGGCGGCTGCGGACTGCTTGCCGACGACCACTTTCTTGCCCAGCAGTTCCTCGCCGTCAAGAATGACCGTGTTCACGCCGTCGGTGATGCCCGTGCGGACAGTGACGGGGTGGATTTCGGTGTCGGAGTCGGCAATCCAAATGGTCGCAGTGGTCTCTTCGGGATGTGTCGGCATGGCGGCGGGAGGTTGGGCGTTGGGCGGAGTGAAGCGGGTGGCGGCGTTGGGAACCACCACGGTGTCCTCGGCGTCCTGGATGATGATGGAGAGGTTTGCGGTCATGCCGGGGAAGAGCTTTTCTCCGGGGTTCTCAGCCTCCACGATGACGGGGTAGGTGACCACGTTTGAGGTCGTGGTCGAGGAGAGGCGGATCTGCGTGACCTTGCCTTTGAAGGTGGTCTTGTAGGCGTCCACGGTGAAATGCACCGCCTGGCCGACGCGAATGCCGCCGATGTCCGCTTCTGGAATGGCGGCTTCGACTTGCACCACGGAGAGGTCGGTGGCGATGGTGAAGAGCGCGGTGGCGTTCATGGAGGAGACGACGGTCTGGCCTTTCTCCACCGAGCGGTCGATGACCACGCCGGTCACCGGCGAATGGATGGTGCAGTAGCTTAGGTTGGTCTCGCCGGTCTTGACTGCGGCCTTTGCCTGCTCGATGGCAGCCTTTGCCTGTTCGATGGAGGCCTCGTTCTGCTTGCGGGTGGCGACCAGCTCGTCATAGGTCGCCTGCGCGGAGTCCAGTTCCGCCTCGGTGGTCATCCCACGTTCGGCAAGCCGCCTTTGGCGCGTGAGCTCCTTCTCCGCGTAGTTGAGCTGGGCGGTCGTGCGCTCCAGCGTCGCCTCGGCAGACTTGAGCTGGGCATGCTGCGAAGCCAGGGAGGCGCGCTGTGAAGCCAGCTGGGACTCGTAGGTGTCCGGGTCGAGCATCGCGATGACATCGCCCTCCTTGACTCGCGAATTGTAGTCCGCTCGAAGGTCGATGACCTCGCCGGTGACCTGCGTGGTCACGGAGACCTTCTGGATGGGATCCACGGTGCCCGTCGCCGTGACCTCTTCGGTCACGCTGCCGCGCCGGATTTCCTGCGAACGGTAGTAAACCGTCTCGTCCTTAACCGTGTGGTGTTTCTTCCAGTACCAGAAACCGCCTGCGATGGCGGCCAACAGGATGACAACGAAGATGAGTTTTTTCATAAATGACTTATTATTAATGAGTTATGAAAAATCTACTCGCCGATGAGATAGGCGACTGCGGTTTGGGCCTCCAGGTAGTCGAAATGCGCGGTGACGACATCTGCCTTGGCGGTGGAGTAGGACACCTGCGCATCTGTGCGGTCCACTGCGGTGGCTTTTCCGTGCTTGTATTTTTCGTTCACGATGTCGAGGTTCTGCTGAGCGCTCTTCTCGGAGAGTTTGGCAACCTCCAGGGACTGTTTGGCGCGGTTCATGGTGAGGACTGCGACGATAAGGTTTCGGTAAACGGCTTGTTCCTTGGCGGCGTAGCGGCTTCTTGCCAGGCGTAAGGAATTGGCGGCAAGGCGAATGGCGCGTAGGTTACGGCCGCCGTTGAAGAGCGTCTCGGCCAGGGAGAGTCCGCCGTTGAGATTCCAGAGCCAGGGCAGTCCGGGATTCGGTCCGGAAACACTGCCGGAAAGCGAAATCGAGAGGGACGGATAAAGCGCGGCGATCGCCTCGTCAATCTGTGCGCTGGCGACCTCGACGTCATATCGCATGGCTGCCAGGGACGGTTCGCAGTTTCGCGCCAGTTCCATGAGTTCATCGGCGTTCTGGGTGTATTCGTGGACTTCTGCCTCGCCAAGAGTGTAGGCGGGGTATTCCATGAGACCCAGTGCCTGGTTGAGGTCCGCCCATCCGGTGGCGACACTGTTCGCGGTGGTGATTTCCTTCAGTCGGGCATTCTGGTAGTCCACTTCCGCCTTGATGACATCGTAGTCCATCGATGCGCCGATTTCGCGTTTGAGCTTGACCTGTTCCAGGTGGTCCTGATATTGCTGAACTGCATCCACCGCCACATCGTGGAGACCGATGTTGCGTTTCAGTTCAAAGAACGCCTTTCGCACAGTATAAACGACTTGGTTCTTGGCGGCGACATACTCCTCGTTGGCGGCAAGGAAATCTTTTTCGGCCTGCTTGATGACGGCGGACCGCTGGCCGAAATCAAAGAGTACCAGGTTCAATCCCAGGCTTCCGCTGTAGGAACCGGTGTTGCGGGTGGTCTCCCGACGGCGGTCGCGGTTAGCAGTCGCGCGATTGTGGCTTGCGGAAAGGGAAGCGGTAGGAAGATACTGCGACTTGGTGTTCTGCAAGGCAAGCATTGCCTGATTGACGGCGATAGAGGCCTGCAAGACGGTTGGGTTGCATTTCAACGCGATGGCCTCCAGTTCTGCGAGGCTCATGGGGCGATCGGTCCGCAGGCCGGCCTGTTCGGCGGTCATCGTGTACTCGCCTGGGAGTTGTACTTCGGGGTCGTTCTGGACCTTGCGGGCCTCTTTGACGGTGGTGCAGCCGACGAGCGTCAGGCCGCATGCCAAAATGCATAACAATGATGAATAACGCATGGTGAATGAAAACGCTTGGTTCCCCAGGAAGGCACCCAATCCTACGGGAGCTGCGCCCCCGTACCCCTGCTGCTTGAAAAACAGCTTAGTGAGGTGCCATCACGAGGAATATAGCCAAAGAAAAAAGGATGTTACGAAAGCGTCAATGCAACAAATATATAACGCCGAACAGTGCCAATTATTGCGTAAATGGAAAAAAGTTGCCGTTGCTGTCCTCGAACTCTCTGTTGATGCCAAAGGACGACTGGCGAGTAGCCTCCTGCAATTCTGCGGAGCTGAATTGGGGAAAAGGCCTCGGTGAAGGCAAAAATCGTCGTCGGGGCATTATGTTATCTCATTGTACTCTTTCACGCATTTCCAACTCATTCTGCAATTATGGGATACTCAGAACTTCAATTTCCTGCCGAAACGCTTTTTTTAGTCACAGGCGGTGCTGGCTTCATCGGCTCGAACCTTTGCGAGGCAATCCTCAAGAAAGGCTGCCGCGTACGTTGCCTGGACGACTTGTCAACAGGCAAGCAGGCGAACGTGGATCTCTTCACAAGTAATTCCCGTTACGAATTTGTCAAAGGCGACATCAAGGACTATGATACATGCCTAAAGGCTTGTGACGGAGTGGACTATGTGCTTAACCAGGCGGCCTGGGGCAGCGTCCCGCGGTCGTTGGAGATGCCGTTGTTCTACTGCAAGAACAACATCGATGGCACGCTGAACATGCTGGAGGCCGCCCGTCAGAGTGGCGTGAAGAAGTTCGTCTATGCCTCCAGTTCATCGGTTTATGGGGACGAGCCGAATCTTCCGAAGACCGAGGGGCGCGAGGGGAATCTGCTTTCGCCATACGCGCTGACCAAGCGCTGCGACGAGGAGTGGGCGAAGCAGTACACCCGCCACTATGGCTTGGCGACCATCGGGATGCGCTACTTCAATGTCTTCGGCCGCCGTCAAGATCCCTTCGGCGCATACGCAGCGGTGATTCCGAAGTTCATCAAGCAGCTGCTGGCGGGGGAACAGCCGACCATCAATGGAGACGGCAAGCAGAGCCGCGACTTTACCTACGTCGAGAATGTCATCGAGGCCAATCTCAAGGCGTGCGTGGCTTCCGACGAGGCCTCCGGCGAAGCCTTTAACATCGCATACGGCGGACGCGAATATCTCATTGACATCTACCACACGCTCACCAAGGCGCTTGGCGTGGACATCGAACCGCATTTCGGGCCTGACCGCAAGGGCGACATCAAGCACTCTAATGCGGACATCTCCAAGGCGCGGCGGCTCCTTGGGTATGACCCCTCCTACGACTTCGCACGCGGACT
>JAFXSU010000071.1 GCA_017525435.1 Victivallales bacterium | reverse complement strand
TCCGTATTATTTTATATAGTCTTACCATATTCCAGTCACGCCAGCATAGCTCAGTTGGTAGAGCAGCGCATTCGTAATGCGCAGGTCAAGGGTTCGAGTCCCTTCGCTGGCTCCACCCCTTTCATCCCGCAGCGATGCGGGATTTTTTGACGGCACTTGGGGCCAACAATGAAGTATTCTCTGACACGCAAGTTGCTCTTCTGGACGATGATATGGTTCGTCTGCGGGAGCGGTTTGCTGAATGCCCGCCCCTGGATCGCGCTTTTCGGCAGCGCCGACTGCGACCAGTGTGCGAAAGTCAAACAGGAATGGCTGGAAGATGGCTGGGCCGAGGACGAGGCGGTGCTGGCATACATCTGCATTGACCAAGAAGAGAATTATCTGCTCCTCAAGGAGATAGAGAAAAAGTTAGGCTATTCCGGGCAGTTCAATGCCTTCCCAATCGCCCTTCAGGGCATGCGGATGGCCCTCGGTGGCGAAGGCTTCTGGCAACTGGCAGAGGAACTCTCCGAGCCAGATGCCGAAATCGTGAAACTGCTGCCGGGGCTTCAGGAGGCAGTTGACACAGTCGCGAAGGAGCCTTTCATCGAATGGAGTGCCCCCGTCAATTCTCCGGAGACCATTCCGCCTGACGCCACGCCAGCCACCACCTCCACCACGCCACGCCTGCTCTATCTCTCCAGCCCAGGCTGCCAAAAGTGTGCACGGCAGGAAGTCGAACTGCGTCTCTTAAAGCAAAAACTGCCCAGTTTGCAAGTGGACCACTACGAGGTCACCACGGAGGAAGGTCAGGTCATGATGCAACGCGTGGTGAAGTTTTTCGCCATCGAGGCCTCAGATCGCAACCTCGCGCCGTTAGTCGCATGGGCAGAAGGCTTTGTGACCGGCGAGCTCGCCACGGAGGAACGCCTCGCCGAAGCATTGGGCACCCTGCCCGCAGATGCCGCTCCATTCTGGGACGCCCCCGTCACCGAAGAGGAACTCCAGACTCAGCGCCACGTCAACCGAAGTCTTCTGGACAGCATGCGCCTGACCACCATCCTGTTAGCCGGGCTTGCCGACGGTGTGAACCCCTGCGCCTTCGCCACCGTCATCTTCCTCGTCAGCTATCTTCTTTACCTCAAGCGGGGAAGACGCTTTGTGCTCATAGCGGGACTCCTTTTCTGCGTTGGCGTCTTCGCAAGCTACCTGCTCTTCGGCATCGGACTTTCTTTTATTGTAGATTACCTGAACCGCTTCATCATTGTCAAGCGCATCTTCTACTGGACTTTCGCACTCATCGGGTTCATCCTGGCACTTCTTCACCTCCGGGATGCTTTGCGCTATCGTCGCAGCCGCAATGTCGCCGACATGGAGATGGGGCTCGATGCCCAGACGCACCGCAAAATCCACGACAAGATCCACCGTTGGGCGGAACTAACCGGATGGCTGGCACTCCCCGCCACCGTGCTGTTGGGCGTAGTGGTCTCCGCAATGGAGTTCGCCTGCACTGGGCAAATCTACCTGCCAACCATCATCGCCATCAACTCCGCCGGTTTCAATCTGCGGGCGGCGACCCTGCTTTTCCTTTATAATTTTATATTTATTCTTCCGTTGCTGGCAGTTACGACGTTGGCATATTTCGGCATCGGCGCCAAGTCCCTCGCTGCCTTTGCACGCAACCATGTGTTTGCCACCAAGACGCTCATGACGCTTTTATTCCTGCTACTGGCAATCGTCATGGCTTGGCTGGCACTTGCGTAACTCGCTATAAATTGCTAATTGCTAATTGCTCATTCCTCATTCCTCATTTTAGAGGCGGTATTCCACGGCGGTCTCGTCGCAGTCGCTGTATTTGGGGCAGAGGAGGCAATCCGTCCAGATCTTCGCAGGGAAACGCTCGCGGTAGGCAAGTCGGAAACCCAGCCGTTGGAAAAGGTGCGGGCGTTTGGTAAGCGCAAAGACATTTACTGCCGGGGGTTCCATTGAACGCGCGCGGTTCAGCAATTCCTGTACCAGACGACTCCCCACGCCGACATTCTTATAGCCATGTGCGACCGCCAGGCTTCGCACCTCGAAAAAACCCTCGCCGTACGGCCGCAGCGAGACCACGCCGACTAGCTTGTCGCCGTCCCGCGCCACCACGAAGTTCTGGATATTCTGCTGGAGGTCAATCGCAGTCCGCGGTAAAACCTGTTGCTTTTTGGCATAACTGTCCAGCAATTTGAGCATCTCCGGGATGTCCTCAGGTGTTGCCGACATCAATTGGATTGGTGAAACCCTGCCCGTCATCCCAGTTTGAATTGTTGGTCAGCCAGCGCGGCAATCTTGGAGTCGTGGGTGACCATCACGATGGTCTTGCCTTGTTTCTCCCGCAAATCCTGAAAAATCTTCACGACCTGCTTGGCGGCCGCCTCATCAAGATTGCCAGTCGGTTCGTCTGCCAAGATGACAGGCGGGTCGTTGATAAGCGCACGGGCAATGGCCACGCGCTGTTGCTCGCCGCCAGAGAGTTCCGGCGGGCGGTGCTGAAGCCGTCCCCCCAGTCCGAAGGACTCCAGGAGCGTCCGTGCGCGGGCGTATGTCGCATTGCGGTCATCCGTCCACGCCAGCGCAGGCAAGGCCGCATTTTCCCAAGCCGAAAGTTCCGGCAACAGGTGGTAGGATTGGAAGACAAACCCGAACTCACTGCGACGCAATTGAGTAAGTCTGGTCTTGGAGAGTTTCCCCAAATCTTGGCTCCGATAGAGGATTTTTCCGGAAGTCGGGCGATCCAGTCCGCCAAGCAACTGCAACAACGTGGTTTTGCCGGAACCGGAACGCCCAACCAGTGCCACCCAGCCATTCGCAGGCAATTCAAGATTCAGGTCCTTAAGCACATGAATCACTCCGCGATTCAACTTGAAGTCGCGGCAGAGATGCTCGATGCGGTAGAGAATGTCGGACTCGGCAGGCATCTTAAGTT
>JAFXSU010000070.1 GCA_017525435.1 Victivallales bacterium | reverse complement strand
CTCATTCCTCATTCCTCATTCCCTTGGCGGATTGCCTTCGGCGCAAATAACACAGATTCCATGAAAACCACCGTCCTTACTGCAATATGCCTAGCCATCACGCTCCTTGCACTTTCTGCGATGGATGACGAGGTTAGCCGCTACTACGACATCGCCAAGCAGTTCGAGGTCACCGAACGCGCCACGCCACCGAAGTGGGCAACCCGCGCCTCGCCGCCGCTCTTCCGTATCGCCTGGCTGACCGACATGCATATCACCAACCCCAAATCCATCAAACTCAACCACAACGCGCTCGTGTTTGTTCGCGATGTTCTCAAGCCGGATGCCGTGATCATCACCGGTGACAACATCGGCACCAACCCCCGTGCCTTCAATGGCTCCACCGCCACCTACCAACGCCAGCGGGATTTTCAGGCAAAGCTCAAGAAAACCTTCGGCGAATTGCCCTGCTGGGTCATTCCTGGAGACAACTGGCCTCAGGACTTCGACAAGGTCTTCGGCGCCACCCACTACAGTTTTGACTTCGGGGGCTTCCATTTCATTTTCAACACCGTGGATGTCACCGGCCAAAAAAATGGCTGCTCACGCTTCAGCGATTCTACTTGGAAGTGGCTCCGCGACGATCTGGCGGCACATCCCGCCCAGCCTGTCGTCTATCTACAGCACGAACCCTGTCTTCCACCATCCTTCCTGGACGCTAACGCACTCGCCAAGCTCTTCGACCAGTCACCCCAGTTGGTTCTTGCGCTCGGCGGGCACCTCCACCTCGACTTGCAATTCAAATTCGGGCACTGGGCGCAGTGGGTCGGGCCGTCCATCGGCACTCAGCATCGCCCCGGCTTCAAACTTCTCGCCTTCTACCCCGATCAAATTATTTCCACTGGTATCGAATGGGATGAAGAAACAAGTGCCTTCCATCTGGTAAACAAATTCACACGCGTGAAAATTCCGGAGGAATTGCGCGAAGGCCTGCATAAGCCGGAACCCGGCGAGGGATGTATCGGATATGCCGAACTTCCACCTGCACCGCGGCAAACGGATAGCCGGCTTGACGAGCTGGAATCCTCTGTCATGCAGAATGTCAAATCCTTCGGAGTGCGGTTTGCCCTTAAGCGTTTTATTTCGGAGTAGCACCATGCCGGTCAAATTACTGAATCTTACTGATGCCGCGCATTTTCTCTCAATGGACGAGAAGGTGCTGCGCTCAATGGCGATGGCCGGCGAAGTCCCCTCGGTCATGCAAGGCGCGCGTCTGATGTTCGAGCGCGAAGAACTAGACAACTGGTACACCAACCGACTCCTGCATCACCAGCCACTCAAACAACTGGCTCACCTCCCCGCCCAGGAGGTCCTGAACTTGGCGGACTTCTGTCGGCTGGAAACCATGGAAACGGCTTTGGAGGGACGAACCAAGCCTGCCGTCCTAAAATCGCTCACCGCATTGGCTGAACGCTCCGGCCTGCTCTACGACCCCGCAGAGTTCCTGGAGAATCTGCGTCAGCGCGAGGAGATTGCATCCACTGCAATGGCCGAGGGCGTCGCACTTGTCCACCCGGAGAACCGTGATGAATTTCTCTGCGAGGACACCTTCGTCTGCATCGCCAAGGCGCAGGCGCCGGTTTTCTTCGGCGAAGAGAACGGCGGGGCAACGGACCTCTTCTTTGTCATCGCAGGGCCGGACAGCGAACTGCACTTGCGGCTGCTGTCACGCATCTGCACGCTTATCGCCACCACCCCGATTCTGGCGCGGCTTCGCGAGGCAACCACCCCGGAAGAGATGCTTGATGCCATCCAGCAGTTCTGACGGACACTTTGGAGCATTTCTACGACTTTCTATAAATCGCGGAGCCGCTTCTCCGACTGCGCCATGGCAAAACGACATTTCTTTTTCTCCTACGTTAGAATGTTGTCTGTCACTCAGCATCATGCCTTGCGACACTTTCATACGAACGAAAGAAGACAAAAGATAAAGATCAAATATCTCAAAAAGAATGGGGAGCAAAGCTCCCCATTTATGTTCTTACGTAAGTTATTATTGATGCATTCCGTCTTTGATGAGTGAGTCAAAAGCATATTTGTCTATGCTAAAGCGGAATGAGTTTTCATTGCTTATGATGAACGTGGATTCTTCAAGCTCAAGACTCTCAAGCTCCTTCACTGGTCCTTCAGGACGATTAACAAGAGGGTTTTCCTTAGTATACCCTCAAAGTGTAGTAGACAGGAAAAAGTCTCGCTGATGAGAGATTAAATCTTTGAAGTCTGGCTTCTTCTTGATTATCTCCCTGTCATCTACCAAGGCATTTCGTCATCATCGACTTTCTTGAAGAAAATCAGCTTCCTGTTTTCATCAAGGCACCACGGCTCAACTTCAGCACTGTCAATGAGACCTGAAATGTTTTCCACACGATAGAAGAACCTTACATTCTTCCAATCTTCCGCATTCCATTTCTCCAAGCAGTGAAAATGTTCCAAACTAATAGCGCACCAGTCAATGTCCCTGCCGTGGAAGTCAATGTCCCAAGTGTTTACTTCCTCCTCGTCATCAGTGCCAATGCCTGTCATGGCTTGAAGGACATGGTATTCTGAGAATGCGTCACCGCCACGGCTCTTCAGTTTCTCAAACTCCGCCTTTAGTTTCTTAATGCTTGGCTTTTTCATTTTTGTTTCCTGTTGAATTGTTTCCTGTCTTACTTGGACCTAAAGTAAATGCAATCTTTTTCATCTATGCCGACAGGTTCAAGCTCTTCTTCTGACTCTACATCTCCATTGTAGTTATAAAGCCGCAAGAAGTAGCTTGCATCTTCAGCAAGCCATGCTTCCAGTTCGACTGCATCTCCTGTCCGAACCAGTGCAAAGCCATCATCAATGAACATTGCTCCAGTAGTCGGCATGTCTGTGTCTATCTCGCCCACCAGCTCAATCTGGTATGCCTCATTGTAGTTGCATTCAGGAATGGTGGACTTGTAGTGATCATTGAATGCTGCGATTAGCTCTTCACGATTGAAGTTCATTTTTCCTCCTATTGGTTTGTTGGATTGGAAAAACCTAATAAACTATAATGTATCACACTTTTAGAAGCTCGTAGCAGACCTCAAGCCATCATATAACTTCTTGTCAGCTTCTTTCTTGGTAGGCGTCCTCAAAGGAGCCCTGATTCCCCTTGCCCGCAAAGAATAATCATCATTTAATGCCGAAGCGGCATTGCGGTTCCTTGAAGTGGATTTTTCTGTTTTAGCCACAGTTTTGGATTTATAGGATATATTACTTTGTTTTCTTTTTCACCAAATTGAGTCCTTGTTTTATTTTTCACCTATGGCTACTGAAAACACTGCTGAATCCCCGGCGGCGACCTACGTCCCCGATTTCATGAATAAACTCGTGTCGCTGTGCAAGCGCCGCGGCGTCATTTTCCAGAGCTCCGAAATCTACGGCGGCTTCAACGGCTTCTGGGACTACGGCCCCAACGGCGCTCCCCTGCGCCGTGCCGTCGAGCGCGCCTGGTGGAAATACATGGTCGAGGACCGCGACAATGTCGTAGGGCTGGATTCCACCATCATCTGCGCACCTATGGTCTGGAAGGCCTCCGGCCATGTGGACCAGTTCTCCGACCAGATGACCGACTGCAAGGACTGCAAGAAGCGCTGGCGCGTGGACCAGCTGCCCGTGCCCGGCGAATGCCCCGCCTGCGGCAGCCACAACCTCACTGAGCCACGCGACTTCAACCTGATGATGAAGACCTACGTCGGACCCGTCTTCGACGAGGAGCACAAGGCTTACCTGCGCGCCGAGACCTGCCAGCCTATCTTTGTGGACTTCAACACCATCCGCGTCGCCACCCGCCAGAAACTCCCCTTCGGCATCGCCCAGACCGGCAAGGCTTTCCGCAACGAAATCAACCCCCGCAACTTCACCTTCCGCTCCCGTGAGTTCATGCAGATGGAGATGGAGTTCTTCTGCGAGGACGAGGGTTCCCTCGAATGGTTCGACTACTGGATGAAGCAACGCTGGGACTTCTACACCAAGATCCTCCGCATCCCAGAAAACAAGTTGCGCTGGCACTGGCACGAGAAGCTCGCCCACTATGCCAAGAAGGCCGTGGACATCGAGTTCGAGTTCCCCTTCGGATGGGATGAGGTCGAGGGCATCCACCACCGTGGAACCTGGGACATGTCCCAGCATGCGAAATTCTCCGGCGAGGAGGCAGCCTGCACCGTCTTCAACCCCGACACCAAGGAGTCACGCTTCCCCACCGTCGTCGAGACTTCCTGCGGGCTGGACCGCATCTGCCTGATGTTGCTCTGCAACGCTTACGAGGAGGACACTGCCGCCACGCAGAAGGCGGACAAGGACGAGGACATCCGCGTCGTCCTGCACCTCCCTGCCAAGATCGCGCCCGTCCAGGCCGCCGTCCTCCCGCTCTCCAAGAAACTGGAAGCGCCCACGCGAGAACTCCAGAAGGCTCTGCGCGCCGCCGACATCCGCACCGAATACGATGACACCGGCTCCATCGGAAAGCGCTATCGCCGGCAGGACGAAATTGGCACGCCATTCTGCGTGACCTACGACTTCGACACCGAGAACGACCACGCCGTGACCGTCCGCGAACGCGATTCGATGCAACAAGAGCGCATCGCCATCCCTGAACTGCCCGGCTATCTCCTTGGTCGGATTAACGCATAGACATGCCGCCAGCGGCGGCAATCTCCAACCTCCAGCCTCTGACCTTTCGCATGAAACTTCGGACTGCTTTCCTTAGCCTTTTGGGTGCCTTGCTTCTCGGCAACGCCATCTGGTGCTATTGTGCCTACAGCAAGGAAGCCGAAGCCAGCAACTCCGCCGAGGTGCTGGACAAGCTCAACCTCCTCATCGACGTAATGCAGATCCTGCGCGAGAATTACGTGGACGAGGAGGCGGTCACTCCCGATCGACTGCTGGAGAACGCAATCATGGGGCTGGCGGGAGAACTCGACCCCTATACCGAATACATGCCGCCCGAAGCCGCGGCGGAATTCACCAAGCACTTCGAACCCAGCTCTTTCGCGGGGGTCGGTTTGCAGGTAACCATGAAAAGCGGCTGGGTCACCGTCGTCAACACCATCGATGGGACACCTGCCGCCCGGGCGGGCGTTCTTCCCAATGATCAAATCATCGCCATTGACGGTGAGGACATGAGCGGCCGAACCACCGACGAAGTGGTCGCGCTCCTTCGCGGTGAGGTCGGCACCGTGGTTGCTGTCACCTTCCGACGTCCTGACCAGGAAGAGGAAATCACCATCGAGCTGGTGCGTGCCGAAATTCCCCTCACCCGGGTGGACAATGTCCACATCATCGCTGGAACCACCATCGGCTATCTGGGTTTCCATGAGTTCGCCGGCGATGCCCCGCAGGAATTCGAGAAAGCCTTGCGCCAACTCGTGGAAGAGCAGGCAACGGGCGTCATTATCGACCTTCGCCAAAATCCCGGCGGCTTTGTGGACCAGGCGGTAGAAATTTGCAGCATGTTCTTGCCAGACAAGTCGTTGGTGTGCACTATCGAGGGGCGCAATCCGGAAACCACCGTCCGCCATGTCACGGAACGGCGATATCATTTCCCGGACAACATTCCCGTTGTTCTGCTCATTGACGGCGGAAGCGCTTCGGCCGCCGAAATCCTCTCGCAGTGCCTCAAGGACTATGACCGTGTCACTCTTGTGGGGGAGCGAACCTTCGGCAAGGGCATTGTTCAGACCTCCTTTGAGATGCCGCGTGGCGGGATGCTCAAGCTCACCATAGCCAAATACTTCACCAAGAGCCGCAAGCCTATCCACCAGAAAGGCATTGAGCCGGATATCCAAATCAAGCTCACGCGCGAAGAGCATATCCAGCTTTATGATACCTTCAATCGCGAAGAACGCGAAAAACTCGACCGATGCATCCAGGCCGCAGTTGCTTTCATCCAAGGCGGTTGCGTGCTTCCGGAAGAGCCGGAGAATCCGGATGGTCCGGAAGATCAAGAAAATCCGGAAAATCCGGAATAATCATTTAAGAGGCTAGTTGGAATTATGATTAACGTCACCATCGTAGGCGCGGCAGGCCGAATGGGCCGAATGCTTGTCCAGGAAGTGGCCAATACTCCGGAACTGAAACTGGTCGGAGCATTGGAATCCGAACAGTGTCCTTTTCTGGGTGCCGATGCCTCGCAACTGGCGGGACTGGAACCGACGGGCGTGAAAATCACCGCCGATGCGGACGAGGCTTTGCGAGAAGCCGACTGCGTGGTGGACTTCACCTTCGCCGCCGCCACGCGAACGCTGGCGCCCAAAGTCGCCGAAAAGGGCGCGACGATGGTCATCGGTTCCACAGGACTCACTGCCGAAGACATCAAGTTGCTGGACGACCTGGCGGCCAAGGGAGCACGCATCGTGCAGTCTCCGAACATGTCCGTCGGCGTGAACTTGCTCTTTGCGCTTTGTGCGCAAGTTGCTCCGTTGCTCGGTGATGCATACGACATCGAGGTCGTCGAAATGCACCACAACCAGAAGAAGGACGCTCCTTCTGGCACCGCCGAGAAGCTCGGACAGATTCTTGCCAAGGCGCGGGGGCTGAACTACGACACCGACACCCGGCACGGGAGAGTCGGTCTTGTCGGAGCTCGCACCAAGAACGAAATCGGGATGCATTCCCTGCGCGGCGGCGATGTCGTCGGCGACCACACCGTCATCTTCGCCACCGATGGAGAGCGCATCGAACTCACGCACAAGGCCTCAAGCCGCCAGACATTTGCCAAGGGTGCCATGCGCGCCGTGAAATTCCTCGCAACCGCTAAACCCGGCCGCTACGACATGCAGGATGTCCTGGGGCTGAGAATATAATCTATAACTTCTTTAATTTAAAGCAGTTATAATGCAAATAGACCAATCCAACCGATCATTCGCAATTCATCCGATCTTCTTGGCAATCAGCGTGGGGATTCATGTGCTGATTGTTCAAGGCATCGTGGTCTATTCGCGGCTTCATCCCACCACCCCGCCACCGGCCATCACCGAAATCATTGAAGTTGCGATGTTTGAACTGCCGGCACCCGCCGCGCCGGTCATCGAGCCGGAGCCTATGCTTCAGCCAGAGCCGGAACCGGTCAGCCCGGAACCCGAACCCGAGCCGGTGAAAATCGTCGCGCCGGACACTCCGGTGGAGCCGCCACCGAAGGTGGAAAAGCCCAAACCGGTCGAAGTGCCGAAGCCCAAGACGCGCGAGGAACTCATCCGAGAACGCTTCAAGAACTCCCCAATCAGCCAGGACGATCCGAAGAAACGCGAGGCGGAGCGCAAAGAGGCGGAGCGCCAACGCCGTGAACAGGAAGAGGCATTGAAGCGCTTGCAGAAGACCCTGGACAATGTTGCCTCCGGCTTCAAGCCAAGCACAATCGCTCCTGCCACAACTTCCCAAGTCATCGGCGTTTCCGCTGACCAAATGTCCAAATTCACGCGATATATGAGTAGTTGCGTAACGCCGGAGGTCAACCGGCTGTGGCAGAAGTTGGGACCCACGGGGCTGGAAAACCTCCCGACACCCGCAACCATCAGCATTATAATCGATTCCACAGGCCGCGTCCTTTCCTATATGTTCGCCAAGCGCTCCAACAGCGCGACCGTCAACGATGCCGCCGATGCGCTCGGCAAGGCATTGATGCAGAAAGGCCTCCCCCCCTTCCGTCAAGTCGGGCTCGCCACCGATGGCAACGCCCCTCTCACCATTGATTTCACGCTGAAATACGAGCGCTGACGACCGCCATGGATCAATCCGCAAAATTGCTCACCCGACCTGGACTCAAGGTCAAATTGGTTGGACGCAACTTGGACGACCTCCGGCCGCTGCTGACACCCTACCCCGTGAAACTCCTGGAGCCAGGAGATGCGGAAACACCCGAACTGGTAATCTGCCACGGCGGAGATGGGTCTCTGCTGGGAGCCGAACGGGACTTCCCAGGCATCCCGAAATTCGCCATTCGTGACCGCCGGAACAACCCCAAATGTCCCCAGCACGATGAACAGCTGCTGCTCCAAAAACTCTTCTCCGCGAAAATCGACGTCCACTATCTCCCAAAACTGACCGCCACCACCGAAACTGATGAATGCCTGGACGGCATCAATGACATTGTTGTCTCCCGCGAGGTGCATCTGGGTGCCATCCGCACCCGCATCCGCGAAAATGGGCGCATCCTGCGCCACCAGGTGATCTCCGATGGCGTGGTCTTCTGCACCGCCTTCGGAAGCACCGGATACTTCCAGAGCATCACCCGTGGCAATTTCCAGCGCGGCGTCGGAATCGCTTTCAGCAACTCCATGGATGGAGACAGCTTCACGGTTCTTCCCGAGGACGCCGCCCTGGAACTCGAACTCCTCCGCGGACCGGCCTGCGTCGTGGCAGACAACAATCCTCGCATCCTTCACCTCGCCGATGGAGCACGTCTAAAACTGCTCCTCACCCGACAGGCGACGCCGGTCTTCGGACTGGAGGCCTTCCGTTGCCAAGACTGCTACCTGCTGCGGCGCAACGGCGTGTGATTCCCATCCCATTGACGGGAAAGGAAATTCCAGACCATTTGTTGCTTCACACTCCAACCCCATCCTGCCTATGTCACCGAAAATCTACTGCGCGCTTTTCATGCTACTATGTGGGTATCTGGCCGGAAGCATCCCCTTCGGATATCTGATTGGACGACTCAACGGCATCGATATCCGCAAATACGGCAGCCACAACATCGGAGCGACCAATGTGACTCGCGTGCTGGGAACGGCTTACGGTAGAATTTGCTTCCTCCTCGACTTCCTGAAGGGCGCACTGCCGGTTATCTTCATCGGATACCGAATCGGCCTCGGCACGCCTATCGGGCAAGGCTGGAGCGGGGTCCTCGTGGCGGCAGGATGCATTCTTGGGCACATGTATCCCTGCTGGCTGAATTTCAAAGGCGGGAAGGGCGTGGCAACCAGCATTGGTGCACTGATCGCGCTCGCCTTCTGGCCTGTCATCATCGCGCTGGTGGTGTGGTATCTGGTCTTCCTCAAGACAAAAATCGTCTCCGTGGCCAGCCTGGCGACTGCCGTCGCCACCCCCATCGCCGCGCTCATCCTCAACCTCCTTGGCTGGGCACGCACTCCCTGGATTATCATTCTGCTCATGTTCGCTGTCGGGGCTTTCATTTTCTGGCGGCATCGCGAGAACATCGACCGACTGATACATGGACAGGAGAAATCCTTCAAGAAATAACACATAACATCTTAGCTTTAATAAAATTACATTAATACTATGGAAAAGACCTCTGCACCGATTCCGGAAAATCCTGCCCAGGACATGGGCAATGTCATTGCACAGCGCAGAGCCAAGGTTGAAACGATGCGCGCAGCCGGCAAGAACCTCTATGGCCACCGCGTCGATGACCTGACTTCCACCGCGCAAATCCGAGCCGAGTTCGTCCCTCCCGTCGAAGGCGAGGAGGCTCCGGCCAATCCGAAGATCTACCGTGTTGCCGGCCGCATGATGGCGCGGCGCATCATGGGCAAGGCGTTGTTTGCAAACCTCAAGGACGAGTCTGGGGCGATGCAGTTCTACATGCAACGCGACGAGGTCGGCGTGGAGGCCTATCAGGAGTTCAAGCAGTTGGACCTGGGCGACATCATTCTCATTGAGGGCTTCGCCTTCATCACCCGCACCGGCGAACTCTCACTGCATGTCAAGCGCTACGAGCTGCTCTCCAAATCCCTTCTTCCGCTCCCGGAGAAATTCCATGGTCTGCAAGATCAGGAACAACGCTATCGCCAGCGCTACGTGGACCTCATCTGCAACGATGACTCACGGCACGTGCTAGCCATGCGCTCCAAAATCATCCAGGCCTGCCGCGAATTTCTGCTCAAGCGTGGCTTCATGGAAGTCGAGACGCCTATCCTCCAGACTCTTGCCGGCGGAGCCGCCGCACGGCCTTTCAAAACCCACTTCAATGCGCTGAACATCCCGATGTACATGCGCATTGCTCCGGAACTCTACCTCAAGCGACTGATTGTCGGCGGATTCGAGAAGGTCTTTGAGATCGGGCGGGACTTCCGCAACGAAGGCATGGACCACAAGCACAACCCCGAATTCACCGTCCTGGAGCTTTATCAAGCATACTCCGACTGTCAGGGCATGATGGAAATCATGGAATCCATGATCACCACTGTCGCCCAGCAGACCATCGGAACTCTCGTCATCAAAGGCGAGGACGGACATGAAATCAATCTCGCAAGTCCTTGGAGGAGAGTCTCCTTCCATGAACTGCTCGAAGAAAAGATGGGCGCCGACTGGTGGAGCCTCTCCCTTGACGAACAACGTGCCAAGGCAAAGGCCCTCGGACTCGAAATCACCGACGACATGGACTCCTTCCATGTCTCCCACGAAATCTACGACCGGCTCATCGAGGACACCCTTATCCAGCCCACCTTCGTAACGCGACTGCCCGCCTACCTCGTCCCGCTCGCCAAACGCTGTCCCGACAACCCTGAACTTGTGGATGTCTATGAACTCGAAATCGACGGCCGCGAGATGTGCCCTGGATACACCGAACTCAACGACCCCATCGACCAGCGTTCGCGCTTCGCCGCACAGCTTGTCGGCCGCGCAGACGCAGAGGGAGAAGTGGACCGCATCGACGAAGATTTCCTTACCGCCCTCGAATATGGCATGCCGCCCACCGGCGGACTTGGGCTTGGCATGGACCGACTCGTGATGCTTCTCACCGGAACCGAGTCCATCCGCGATGTCATCCTCTTCCCTGCCATGCGGCCGAAATAAAGGCGGTCTGACGAGTCGCCGCTCGCACAAAAGCCATAAATTTAAACATAGATGCCTACTGTTCAAGAATTTGTATCATTATTCAATACCTTGGAGCAGAGCATCTCCCAGGTAATTGAGGGCAAATCCGAGGTCATCCGACGCGTTCTCACCACCCTCTTTGCAGAAGGTCATCTTCTTTTGGAAGACCTTCCGGGTGTCGGCAAGACTCGACTGGCCCAGGCACTGGCACGAACCATGGATGCCACCTGCCGCCGCATCCAGTTCACGCCGGACATGCTCCCCAACGACATCATCGGCGTGAGCATCTACAACGACGGCGAGAGGTCCTTCCAGTTCATGCCTGGACCCGTCTTTGCGAATATCGTCTTGGCAGACGAAATCAACCGCGGCACCCCGCGGGTGCAGTCCAGCCTCCTGGAAGCGATGTCGGAAAGTGCTGTCACGGTGGACGGGCAGACCCATCTTCTGCCCCGGCCCTTCTTCGTGATTGCCACCCAGAACCCTGTTGAATTCCACGGCACTTACCCACTGCCGGAAGCGCAGGTGGACCGTTTCCTGATGCGGCTCTCCCTCGGCTATCCGGACTTCGACACCGAGAAGGCCATCCTGGAGCATCAGCAGTCTGCGGATCCGCTCGAAAACATCTCGCCGGTTGCCACTGCGGAGGAGATTGCTTCGGCCCAGGCGTTTGTGCGCACCATCCACGCCTCCGAACGGCTGAAGGACTACCTGGTCACTGTAATCCACGAAACCCGCCAGCATCCCGCATTCCTCTACGGTGCCAGTCCTCGCGCCGCGCTGGCACTTCTGCGGGCAGCGCAGTGCCACGCCGCCGCCCAGGGACGCGACTACGTATTGCCCCGCGATGTACGGGACCTCGCACCGGATGTCCTTGCACATCGATTGCCTCTTCGCAACCAGGCACGTGCGCAATGGCATGACTCCCGCGAGGTCCTGGCGGAACTTCTTGCGAAGCTTCCAATGCAACGCTGGGAAGAATAGCCTGTTACCCTGGCGGAACGCGAAACTGGCTTACCGCGCCCCAAAAAACGCTGTGCATTGGTACTTTGTACATTGATATGCACCATCTCCTTCCAACTGGTCGTGGCTGGCTGGTTCTGGTCATCCATCTGCTCTGCTTGGCGATGGCCTTCATCAACCAGACCATCTTCACGTTGGTGATTGCATGCATCTGCCTGGCGACTCTGATTGCCAGCTTTTTCTGCGCACTCTTCAGCCTCCACGGCATCGAAATGCGGCGCGCACCCGCCAGTGATGCCCAAGTCGGCTGTTCCCTCGAGCTGCCCCTGGTCATCCGCAATTGTCGCTCCAGGAGGCGACAGCAGATGGTTGTCTTCGAGCAACTCCCCTTTACTGCCGAAGGATGGCATAAGCAAATCGTGCCCGGCTTGGCAAGCCGTCAAGAATATCGCCTCCGGCGGACAACCCATGCCGCGCGACGCGGACTTTTCAGGCTCTCGCGCGTTATCTTGCGCTCCGGAGACCCAGCAGGACTTTTCCGACGCGAGAAATACTTCGATTTGCCAGAAGAACTACTCGTCCTCCCCGCCATTCGACCGCTTCCAGAACTCCATTTTGAGGAAACCGCGTCGTCTGCCGTCACCGCCGACCATTCCATCAACCGTGTCGGCGCCAGCCAGGAGTTCTACGGCATTCGCGAATACCGCACTACCGACGGCATCCGTTTCATCAACTGGCGCGCCACTGCACGGCATCGCAAACTGATGGTCAATGAGTTCGAGCGCAATGCCCACGCCGCTGTGGCGTTGCTATTGGACCTGCCGAAAGATTTCGCTGGCAGCGGCGACCACTCCAATCTTGAATACCTCGTCACCACTGCCGCATCGCTGATCGCCCAGTTCGCCGAGCGCTTCTGCACATTGGGGTTCGCCGCCGGAGGCGACCAGCCCCGACTGGTCTTGCCCGACGAGGCGACCACTCTCCGCCAACGCCTGATGCGAGAACTCGCACTTCTTCAACCGGGCGACATCCCGCTGGCCACCGCTTTGGAGGAATTGCTTCCGAGGCTGCTTCCGCACACACTGGTCATCTGCCTAAGCCTCAGCGAGAACAAAGATCTCGCCGTGACACTGACCGGTCTTGCCCAAGCCAGCATGGAAGTGCGGTGGAGTTGCGCCGCACCACAGGATTTCCCTGGCATACTCTCCCGCATTGCCCGTCAGACCGCCAAACATCCAACGCAAATTCCGCCCGGTCTCGTGGCGCCGCTTCGCCTTCAGGAAGGTGGGACATGGGACGTGGGACGCGGGACGGCTTGAGGGACTCGGATCGCAGATCGCG
>JAFXSU010000069.1 GCA_017525435.1 Victivallales bacterium | reverse complement strand
AGAGGTTAGAGGTTAGAGGTTGGAGAAGGTTAAAGTTAAAAGGGAAAAGGTTAAAGTTCAGGTCTCAAGTCTCAAGTCCCAAGTCCCGCCAGTCAAGTCTCAAGTCCCAAGTCCCAAGTCCCGCCAGTCAAGTCTCAAGTCCCGCCAGTCAGGTCCCGCCAGTTTTGGATGGAAAGTTGTAAGTTATCCAAATTCAAAAGACCGACCTGGAAGGAGTCTTTCCAGGCGGGCAGAACGGTGATTTGACGCCCGTCTGGCCAAAAATGTTCCTGATGGCAGTGGAAATGCCCCAAGATGACGCGGCGAGCCTCCGGATGGCGAGCAAAACACTCTTCTCCCCAGCAAACCACGGATTCCGCTGGGTAGCGGTGGTCACGCAGGGCGTTCTTGCGCTCGAAATTGCGCTTGAGCCGCCAGACGATTGCCCTCGCGCCAGGCAGCCAGCGCAAAAGAAAATGAGCCAGCCGGGACTTGCCCCACCAGCGGAAACGCAGATGGGCAGGATCGCCCTGTGCAGTGTCGCCATGTGACAGGACCACGCCCTTGAGCACGAGTTCATTTTCAGCCGATTGGAAAAAGGCGTCGCGATGGTGGCGAACGACGAAGAATTCGTGGTTGCCTTCCAGGAAGAAAACACGCCGTCGCGACTTCTCCGCCGAAACCCACGCGAGGAATTCCGCTGTCAAAGGAGTGGAATACTGTCTCAGGCCAATCCAGAGTTCCATGACATCGCCCAAGAAGGCAACATCATAATCCGTGGTGGCAATCCACGCAAGCATCTCCCGAAGCTCCTGCGCACCAGGGGTTCCGGGGGAGACGTGAGCATCCGCAACCAGCAGAAGTGGACAATTGTGGACAGAAGTGGACATCATCCACTAATGCTCGTGGCAATCACATTCGTCATCGTCGCAGCAGCAATCATCCGGCTCTTCCGAAACCAGCAAGTGCGGGAAGAGGTACTGGTTCACATCGTCGTCGGTCTTGATTTCAGGCAGTCCGTCGATGCCCTGCCAATATTCGACATGCTGTGCGCACTCTCCGGGTTCGAGAGTCTCCAAAGTGCCCATCGTCTCGACTTCGGTGAACTGCGGGCAAGTGAAGGTCTCGACCGTGCAACCGCCATCCGGGTAGTCCGCTTCACGGTCGAAGTCGAAGTATTTGACCAGCGCCTGGCCGTGGTTCACGTAAGCCACCCATCCTGCGGTGTTGTTAAGTCCGAGCTTGAAATTCTCCTTGACCTTGGGGTCCTGTCGCAGGAAGATGTGCTGGTCGCCAAACGAAAGACGCGGGTCGTTCAGACGGCTATACGGCCACAGCGCAAGCGTCCGCTCCGGCGCATACGGATCGCCGTCGGGATCGCGGTTTTGCGGAATGACAACCGTTCCGCCGGGAGCCATCATGCTCATCGCCCAAGGCGCCAGTTCCACCGGCCACAGTCCGCAATTCGCGATGGTGTGGGTAATGCAGAAAAGCCCATTGGTCAACGGCTCGACCAGAATCTTCTTCTCGATGCCCGTCGTCGGTGCGGGACCGCTGGAGAACTCCACGCCGGAGTCATATTCGTGGATTTTCACGGGATCATTGTCCGGCTCGTAACTGCGCGGAAGCGCCTCGGGCGAGTGCCACAGCCGATGACCGCCATAGAGGGTAAAGCCATTGTCCGAGGCAGGAAATGGCTTCGGGGGCAATACCACAAAGTGGTTGAAGCGGCTTCCTTTGCCGATATACAAGCCAATGATTCGCGGCCCCACCTCCGTGGTCACCGCCAAACGCAGATTCCCCGCGACAAATTCCTGACAGTTCTTGTGAACGCCGATTTTCTTCATGTGGATATGCCTCGTTTCTGGTAAAAAGTACTGAAACCAATTCAATATATTCACAAAATGGCTTTTTGCCCGAAGGAAAATCAAATCTCCTCGCCAAATGACGACTTTGACAACAATCTCAAGGGAAAAGATGCTGTCACGGCTGAAAAATACGAAACTACATATTATTTTAACGCTATGTTCCCCGAGAGGGTACCTAACTCGGCTGGTTTTTCAAGCTGCAGGGGTACGGGGGCGGCAGCTCCCGTAGGATTTGTAGGGCCATACTCTTGTGAGTACACCTGACTAAGCAGGGGTACGGGGGCGGCAGCTCCCGTAGGATTTGTAGTGCCATACTCTTGTGAGTACACCTGACTAAGCAGGGGTCTGGGGGTGTTATTGCCGATTTCTTTCAAGAAACTTAGGAATTATCATGATTCGCCAAGCACTTTGTTTTCTCGTTGCCACTGCACTTTCCCTCTCCGCCATTGAAGCCAGGCTGGGCAAAGCTGCCCAGCGCATTGAGGTCGATGGGCAGGTCTCCCCAGGCGAATATGCCTCTGGGCTGGAGTTGTGGGGGATGGTCTCCGAGGCCACGGGCGAGGTGACCAAGCGCGCGGCGACGGTCTTCGTGGCGCGGGATGACGCGGGGCTCGCCGTCGCGGTGGTCAGCGCAACCCACGCCCGCATCGCCGTGGACGAGCGCGACATGATTGAAGTGCGCGTTGCGCCGCCGGGCGGCGAGGCCGTGGTCGCCACGCTGGACGGCACAGGAGCGCTCGTTGCTCCGGACGGAAGCGCTGGCGCCGCCGCGATGGCGGACGGCAAATGGACGGCCGAAGTGAAGCTCCCCTGGAACGCCCTGGGCGGCGCGGTCACGGCCGCGCCCTGGAAAATCCAGGTCACTCGCCGCTGGCATGACCCGGACGAGACGGCCGTGCTGGAGCCAGATGGCGCGGCCGTCGTGCTGGACGACGGCGCACCCGGAGTGGCAACCCGCCTGGGCAGCACGGACCCCATCGACGGCGCGGGGCCGCAGTTCCAGTGGCTGGTCACTGCCCCGGCGGCGAATGGCTGCCGCGTGCGCTGCGAGGCGCGAGTGCAGTGGCTGGGCAATCCGGAGGGCATTGACGCCACGCAGGAACTTCCGGCGGGCGGAAGCCATCCGTTCCTTCTGGTCATGAGCGGAATGGACAGCGACCAGCGCCAGATGACCTTCACCGTGAGCGGCCCGCAGGAGACGGTATTGCTGCAGCGGAAGCTTACCTGGGCTGGAAAGGATGGTCTGGAGTGGGATGATCCCAACCCCGACACTGTCTTTGCCTTTTCCACCTATCCCACCCTGCGCCAGGCCAAGGCGCGCGTCTCCTGCGCCAAGCCAGGTCCGCTGGACCAGCTGGCCGCCGTGCGCTTCGCCGTCACCGACCTGGAGGGAAACGAAGTCCTGCCGCCCGTCGAGGCCCCACGCACGCGCTTCGGCTTCCACAAGCAGTGGAGCATCGATGGACTGCCCGACGGCTCGTACCTGATGGTGGCCGAATTGACCGGCAAGGACGGCGCAGTCACGGTCTGGAAACGCCCCTTCGACTATCGCCATTACGCCTGGGCGGGCAACCAAATCGGCAAGGAGCGCGTGGTGATACCGCCCTTCAAGCCGCTGCACGTTGACGAGGCGGCCAGCCGCGTTGACGCCACGCTCACCGGCTATCGCCTGGGCGAGGGGCTGCTCTCCGAGGTCTATGCCGAGGGCGAGAACATCCTCGCCGCTCCGGTCAACCTGCTGCTGAACGGGCAGGCTATGGCGGCCCGGGGCCTCGTCTGGGGGGAGGAGTCGCCCGACCGCGTGACCGCCACGCAGACGCTGGTTGGCGACGGCCTGGAGGTCAAGGTCCACTACGACATCGACTACGACGGCTTCATCCTCACGCGTCTGGAGTTTGCCCCCCAGGGCGAAAGCGCGCTGGAGAGCCTGGTGCTGGAAATCCCCTACAAAACCGAGGTGGCGGCGCTTCTCCATTCCAATGCCATCTACCTCCGCCGCAATCCGGCGATCGAGCTGCCGACGAATGAAGGGCTGGTCTGGGACAGCCTGCGCAACTCGCCGTATTATTTCCGGCCCTACATCTGGCTGGGCGGCATCGCGAAGGGGCTGGGGTGGCTCTGCGAGACTGAGAAGAACTGGAGCATCGACCGCGCGAAGCCGATGGCGGAGGTCGTGCGGCAGGGCGAACGCACGGCGCTGCGGGTGAATGTCGTCAGCCAGCCCTGCGTCCGAAACGAGCCCTTCGCGATCGAGATGGGCTTCCAGGCCAGCCCCGTCAAGCCCATGATGCCCAACTACCGGCGATACTCCACCGTGGCGGTCAATGGCTTCGTGGCGGACAACTCCATTCCGGTCGCCCAGGTCCTCCACAGCCGGATGTGGGGGCAGCTTTATTGCGGAAAGCACAACGACGACGGCTATACGCCGCAGGACGACGACTACAGCTTCATCGACTTCCAGACGGACTGCCTGGGCGCCTCCGACGAGGAGATTGAAAAGCATGTCAATGCCTTTGTCGCCAAGCATTTCCGCAATCATCCAGCCGCCGAGACCTACCGCATCTTCCTGGGGCACGGAACCCGGAACCTCGCCCGCCACGCGCAGTATACCATCCCCTACATCAACCCCCGCGGAATGTCCCTGGCCTGGCCGGAGTCCGCCTCCTACCAATGCGAATGGCGCAACGACGCCTTCCGCACCGGCAACGACGGGCACTACTTCCAGAACCCCGTGGAGAGCTACCGCGACTTCGCGCTGCCCAGGCTGCGTGAACTCGTGCGGCACGGCTACTCGGGCATCTACTTCGACAATACCGCCGACTCCGTGAACGAGGACGAGGTGATGGGCCCGGCAATCGAGTACGAACTCAACCGCTACCGCTTCCACCACACGATGCTGGAGATGCGCAAGTTCGTCAAGCGCACCGCCACCATGCTCTACACCGAGGGCAAGCTCATCGAGGACCGCCCCTTCCTGGTCCTACACGCCACCAACTGCGTGCCGCTGCCGCTGATGGCCTTCGCCAGCCATCAGCTGGACTGGGAGGCATACTACGGCCAGAGTGACTACCAGGACCGCTTCTCCAACGGATACATCCTCGCGGAGTCCACCGGGCTGCAGAGCGGCTGCGTGCCGCAGGTGCTCCTGGACAGCGACCAGACTCCCGACCGCAACCAGGCGACCGCCCTCGCGCTGCTGCTGCCGTATTGCCTGCTCGACATCCATCAAAGCCATCGCGGGCCGACCGAGGCGACCGCGAAGACGCTCAACGCCATCCGCAACTACGGCTACGGCGAACCGGGCGTGGAGGTGCTTCCGTGCTACGACCCGCAAAACCCGCTGCGCGTCTCCGGCAAGGTCCGCGCCGCGTTGGTGCGGCGGGAGATGTCCGCGCTGGTGCTGGTCGGCGACTTTGGTTCCGACGGAAAGTTCTCCTTGGACATCAGCGAGTTGGACTATGAAAGCCCGGTGGTGATGGATGCGCTGACCGGCGAGACACTTGCGCACACCGCACAGGCGGAGGTCGCCATCGAGCGCCATTGCAGTCGCGTGCTCTTGGCGGCGGATGGCGAGGAGAATGCCCGGGCGGCTCTCGCTATCATCGAGGCCAGCAAGCCACCCGTCATGCCATTCCCGAACCGACAGCCGCAGAACCACCCGCTGTACGAGATGGAACTGACTCCCGTCAATCTGCTGGACATTGATCCGCGCCAGAACATCGTGCTGATTGGCGATGGAGAAGACCGCGCCATGCTAGTAAGCGAGGGGGACTCCTTCTGGCTGGACCTGCTGCCGGAAGTCT